>DATABP010000538.1:0-1920 GCA_036259515.1 Thermoanaerobaculia bacterium
GTCGACGGGGGCGGCGCCGGCCGAGCGGGCGGCGGAGCCGGCGGGGAGCGCGTGGCCGGCGTCGGCGGCGGCGCGCGCGGCGGCGGCCTCCTCGATCGCGCCGCGGCGCTTCTTGTGCCCGAGCGCCGCCAGCCAGAAGACGAAGCCGATGAGCACGAAGAAGATCAGCACCGTCACGCTGACCACCCGCGTCGCGAAGCCCAGGGTGGGCGTGAAGGCGTCGGGCGAGGTGTCGCGGATCACCCCGTAGACGTGCCAGTGCTGGCGCAGCCCGGAGCGCACGTAGCCCATCAGCCCCATCAGCCAGGTGAAGGTGACGGCGAGGAAGATCAGCACGTACTGGGCGCGCGCCGGCATCTCGCCCCAGCGCACCGGCACCTCCCGCCCGCCGCGCAGCACGAAGACGTCGATCACGGTGACGATCAGCATCGCGAAGAGCACCGAGAGCACCATCGGGATGGAGAGCCCGATGCGCACCTCCGCGGAGACGAAGTACCCGGCGATGCCGAGCCCGACGACGACCAGGCCGGCGAGGAGCAGGATGGCCGCCTCGACCGCGTTCCAGAAGCCGGCCCGCGCCGTCCCCGGCCGCTTCTGGCTGCGCCGGTAGAGCAGGAAGCTCACGAAGGTGGCGAGGATGATGAGGTTGACCGCCGTGTTCTTCGCCGACATCACGCCGAGGTAGCCCAGGATCGGGTGCGACGAGCCGCCCATCGCCGCCGTCTCCTCCGGGGTGGTGATCGGCGAGCGCGGCGTCGCCCACACGATGAAGCACAGGGTGACGACGCCGAGGAGCACCGGGATCAACGCGCGGCCCGGCTTCCTTCCCTCGACCCGCCCCATCCCCAGCCACAGGTAGTAGTTGATGCCGAGGAAGAGGTTGCCGATGAGCACCGCCTGGATGATGAAGAGCCAGGAGAAGGCGCCGCCCATCATGGTGATGCCCATGGTCTGCGAGAAGGCGTAGATCTCCGACGCCAGCCAGTAGCCGGCGAAGGGCAGCGGCAGGAGGCCGCAGACGGCGATGAAGTTGCCGACGTAGCCCATCCAGTCGTAGTGGGCGCGCTCCTCCGGCGTCTTCGCCGACAGCCACTGGAAGGCGGCGTAGGCGGCGGCGATCGAGCCGCCGTAGGCGACGTTGGCGATCAGCCGGTGGATGTTGATCGGCATCCAGGTGTAGTTGTTCACCGCGTCCCACACCGAGAGCACCGCGCCCGACTCGCTGATCCCGGCCGGCGTCGACATGAAGGTCAGCCAGGCGTTGGCGACGAACATCAGCGCGGTGCCGACCAGGTTGAGCGCCAGCCCGAGGGCGAGGTGGAGCCGCGGCCCGATCTTCCCCCACGACAGATAGTAGGTGTAGAAGAGCCCGGCCTCGAGGAAGAGGAGGACGAAGTACGGCAGGAGCGTCGGCGAGAAGACGCCCAGGAGGTACGAGGTGAAGCGCGGGTAGAG
The DNA here is from genome assembly GCA_036259515.1 of Thermoanaerobaculia bacterium. Taxonomy (GTDB): domain Bacteria; phylum Acidobacteriota; class Thermoanaerobaculia; order Multivoradales; family JBCCEF01; genus DATABP01. The sequence continues at coordinate 1,456 of DATABP010000538.1, forward strand.
CAGGATGAGGAGGAAGGTCAGGACGCCGCCGAAGCCGGCGGTCATCGCGAACGCCGGCGACAGGAGGCTCGTGAACTCGTGGGCCAGCCGGTCGTAGCGCGGGTCCTTGCTGCGGTAGCCGATGAACTCGATGATCAGCACGAACATCGGCACGGCGAGCACGAAGGCGGCGAAGAGGAGCTTGAGCTGCGCGATCACCCAGACGGTGACCCGGCTCCCCACCCGCGGCACCTGGCGGTACTCGGGCTCCTCGAGCGGCCGGGTGCGCGCCTCCTCGGCGGCGGCCTCGGACTCGTCGGCGATCGCCTGGTCGCGCGGCGTCGGCTGCTCCGGGCCGGCGATCGGCGCCCGGTAGCCGAGCCGGGCGTCGAACTCCTGCGCCCCCTTGGCGACCAGCAGGCCGCCGATCAGGAGCGCGACGAGGAACACGATCCCCCACAGCGGACCGGGCTTCGACGGCGGCAT
>DATABP010000539.1:0-3108 GCA_036259515.1 Thermoanaerobaculia bacterium
GCGTCGTGGCGCTCTCCTTGATGTGCTCGTACTGGCGCTCGTCCTTGCTGCTCCAGGCTTGCTGCGGCATCGCTGTTCCTCCCAGGTGTGGTCTCAGAAGCCTCGGCGTGGGACGGCCGCCGCGGGCACCGCGCCCGGCGACAACGCGCCCTCCCGCTGGCGGCAGCAGATTCCGTGCCGGCGGCGCCGTCTGGCACCGCCGTTGCTCCCCTGGGGAGATCCGACGAAAGGAGGCCGCGGATGACCACCCCACGGGCGGCACGGACGGCGACGGGACAGGCGGCACGGCAGGCGGGGCGGGAGGCGGGCCGCTGGATCGAGAAGCTGGCGCGGCTGGGGTTCCTGGCGAAGGCGGCGGTCTACGGGCTGGTCGGCGTCCTCGCGCTGCGCCTCGCCTCCGGGCTCGGCGGCGGCGAGACCACCGACGCCCAGGGGGCGCTGCGCGAGATCGCCGGAGCGCCGTTCGGCACCGCGCTCCTCGTCCTCGTCGCCCTCGGCCTCTTCGGCTATGCCGCCTGGCGGCTGGTCCAGGGCGCCCTCGACGCCGAGGACGTGGGCAGCGACGGCAAGGGGCTGCTCAAGCGGGCCGGCTACCTCGGGAGCGGCGTGCTCCACGCGCTCCTCGCCCTCTCCGCGCTGTCGCTGGTCGCCGGCGGCTCGGGCGGCGGGGGCGGCGACGAGCAGGCGTGGACGGCGCGGCTGATGTCCCACGGCTGGGGCGTGTGGCTGGTCGGCCTCGCCGGGCTGATCGCCGTCGGCGTCGGCCTCTACCAGCTCCACCTCGCCCGCGAGGCGCGCTTCCTCCGCCGCTGGCGGAGCGGCGAGATGAGCGCGACCGAGCGCGTGTGGGGCGAGCGCGCCGGCCGCGCCGGGCTGGCGGCGCGCGGCGTCGTCTTCGCGGTCGTCGGCTGGTTCCTGCTGCGCGCCGCCTGGCAGGCCGATCCCGGCGAGGCGCGCGGCCTGGGCGGCGCACTGGCCGAGATCGGCGCGGCCGGCTACGGCACCTGGCTCCTGGGGCTGGTCGCCCTGGGGCTGGTCGGCTACGCCGTCTTCTGCGTGCTCGAGGCGCGCTACCGCCGGCTCGGGGTGGGCGAACGGCGGCCGTAGAGGTCGGCGAGGGCGGACTCGAGGGTCGGGAAGCGGAAGCGGAAGCCGAGCGCGGCGAGGCGCGCCGGCACGGCGCGGACGCTGGCGAGCACGGTGACGCTCATCTCGCCGAGCGCCAGCCGCGCCGCCGCCGCCGGGACGCGCACGAAGCCGGGCCGGCCGAGCGCGTCCGCCAGCCGGCGCGACAGCTCGGCGTTGGTCACCGGCGAAGGCGCCGTGAGGTGGAAGACGCCGGCCGCCGCCGGGTGATCGAGGAGATAGCGGACCGCCGCCACCTGGTCGGCGAGGTGGATCCACGGCAGCCATTGACCGCCGCCGCCGACCGGCCCGCCGGCGAAGAGGCGGAACGGCAACGCCATCTTGGGCAGCGCCCCGCCGTGCGCGGCGAGCACCACGCCGGTGCGCAGGAGCACCCGGCGCACGCCGCGCTCCTCGACCCCTGCGCTCGCTCCCTCCCAGGCGAGCACCACCTCGGGGAGGAAGCCTTCGCCGGGCGGCGCCGTCTCGTCGAGCACCCGGTCGCCGGCGTCGCCGTAGACGCTGATCCCGGAGGCCTGGAGGAGCGCCGCGGGAGGCCGGGCGGCCGCCGCGATCGCCGCCGCCACCGCCCGCGTCGAGCGCACGCGGCTCGCCAGGATGCGCTCCTTGCGCGCCGCCGTCCACGGCCAGCGGGCGAGCGACTCGCCGGCGAGGTGGACGATCGCCAGCGCGCCGTCGGCGAGGTCGCCCCAGCCGGCCGGCGTCGCCGCGTCCCAGGCCTCCGCCCGCGCGCCGGCGGGCAGGCCGCTCGCCCGCACCGGAGCCCGCGAGAGCACCACCACCTCGTGCCCGGCGGCGGCCAGCGCGGCGACCAGCGGGCGGCCGATCAGCCCCGTCCCGCCGGTGACGATCACCCGCCCCCGGCTGCTATGCTCGCCGCCCCGTTCGGAACCCGTCATGCCCGGCTCCTTGCGCCGCCTCCTCGCCCGCTCCCGCCCCGCCGAGCCCGCGCCGCCGCCGCGGCCGCCGTGGCTCGCCGACGGACGGCCGCTCCGCCTCCACGTCGGCGCCGGGCGCGAGCGGCTGGAGGGCTGGGTCAACCTCGACCTCCTCGACCTGCCGGGCGTCGACGTCGTCGCCGACGTCACCCAGGGGCTCGACTTCACCGGCGTCGAGGCAGTCTACGCCGAGCACTTCCTCGAGCACCTGCGCGCCGACCAGGGGATCGACTTCCTTGCCGAGTGCCACCGCTGCATGGCCCCCGGCGGGCTCCTGCGGCTGTCGACCCCGAACCTCGACTGGGTGTGGCTCACCCACTACCACCCGGACGCGCCGGCCGAGGTCAAGGAGCGCGAGGCGCTGCTCACCAACCGCGCCTTCCACGGCTGGGGGCACCGCTTCCTGTGGAACCGCGAGCTGCTCGCCGCCGCGCTCGACGCCTGCGGCTTCGAGCGGCTCGCCTGGTGCGCCTGGGGAGAGAGCGAGCACGCCCTGTTCCAGGGCATCGAGCGCCACGAGCGGTACGGCGACGACCCGGCGATCCCCCACGTGCTGATCGTCGACGCGGTGCGCGGCGACGAGCGGCCGGAGGCGCTGGCGGCGCTCCGCCGGCGCTTCGCCGAGGAGCTGGTGCAGCACCTCGACGCCTGAGAGGCCCGCGAGGAATAGGCGGCGCGGCCGGCGCGTTGACCCCTTCGCGCAGGGCCGACCGGCCCCAGGTGGCGGTCGAAAGAGAGTTGACAGCCGCCGCCGGCCGTGCGATCCTGCCGCTCCGCCGCCCCCGGGCGGCAGCGTTTGGGAGCCGTCGGAAGCTCCCGTGACGCGGGGTGGAGCAGTCTGGTAGCTCGTTGGGCTCATAACCCAAAGGTCGCAGGTTCAAATCCTGTCCCCGCAACCAATGAAATCAAGCACTTACGGCCGCCGAAAGGCGGCTGTAATCGTTTTCTCTCGGTCCTGTCTCGGTTGAACCGAGAAACCTTCGTGATGCCCGGCGAGAACGGGAAATCTGCTACGCCTCGTGGG
>DATABP010000540.1:0-1632 GCA_036259515.1 Thermoanaerobaculia bacterium
GACGGCGCCGAGTACCTGGAGAGCCTGCGGTCGCTGGGATACCTGTAGCGGGCCCTAACCCGCGGCGCCCTCGCCGGCCGGCGCCGCCGGCGCCGCCACCGGCCGCGACAGGTCGCGCCGGCCGTGCCGCAGCCGGGCGCCGAGGTGCGCCGCCTCGAGGCGCAGCCAGAGCTCGAGCCCCTCGCGCAGCATCGGCCAGGCGTCCTTGCCCAGGCCGGGCGCCGGGCCGAGGAAGCGGTGGCCGACGTTCTTCGCCCCGTAGCGGCCGGTGGCGCGGCGGTGGCGGGCGAGGCGGTTGAGGCGCCGGTTGAAGCGCGCCATGAAGGCGTAGGAGAGCTTGGAGGCCAGGTTCTCCAGGCCGAAGGTCGGGTTGGCGAGCGACTCGGGGTCCCGATAGATCGGGGTGACGATGCCGAGGTAGTAGAGCGCCGTCTCGACCAGGTAGGCGCAGGCGACCAGCTCGGCGTCGCCGAGGAGCTCGTACTTGCCGAGGTAGAGGGCGGCGAGCCAGCGCTCGTAGGAGCGGCGGAAGCGGCGGGCGTGGAGGTCGAGCCGATCGTCGAGCGCCGCGTCGGGCAGGCGCCTGCCGAGGTCGTCGGCGACCAGGCGGGCGGTGGCCCAGGCGCTCATCGCCAGGTGGTCGAGCCCGGGGCTGTAGTAGGGGTCCATGAAGCCGGCGGCGTCGCCGACCAGCGCCCAGCCGCGGCCGGCGTAGCGCGAGGTGCGGTAGGGCAGGTGCCTGTAGGCGAGGAAGTCGCCGTCGACCGGCTCGGCGCCGGCGAGGAGCTCGGCGAGGCCCGGCCGCGAGGCGAGGAAGGCGCGGTAGCGCTCGGCGAGGCCGCCCCCGCCCTCTCCGGGCAGCTCGAACAGCCGCTTGTCGTAGACCAGGCCGACCGAGGTGTCGCCGCCGGCGAGCGGGATCACCCAGCACCACCAGCCGTAGCCGCAGAAGTGGTTCGTCGCGTTGCGCCGCCGGGGGACGAGGGGCGGCAGCCGCGGGCGCTCGGGGTCGGGGCCGAGGACCGCCGGGCCGTCCATGTCCGCCACCCCGCGCCAGCGGCCCCAGAGCGCCGCCGTCGGGTGCTCGTCGACGGCTTCGAGGAGGCCCAGCCGGCGGGCGAGGAAGACCTGCCGGCCGGAAGCGTCGATCACCCAGCGGGCGGCGACCTCGCGCCCGCCGCCGCCGGCGCCCTCGATCGAGAGCCGGCTCTCCGGCCAGCCGAGCTCGACCGCCGTCACCTTCGCCGGCCGCGCCACCTCGCAGCCCGCCTCCCGCGCCGCCGCGAGCGCCGCCTCGTCGAAGCGCGCGCGGTCGAGCTGGAAGCTGGGCAGCCGCGGCACGTGCCAGGAGCCGACCTCGGTCATCTCGGCGAGCGAGCGGCCGGGGCCGTCGGCGAACCAGAAGCGCAGCCCGTGCTTGGGGAGGTGCGCGGCCTCGAGGTGCGGGCGGAAGCCGAGGATCTCGTGCAGGAAGTAGCCGGAGACCTCGACCGTCGCCTCACCGACCTTGCGGCCGAAGCGCTCCTGGCGCTCGACGAGGAGGACGCTGGCGCCGGGCGCGAAGCGGAGGACGAGGAGCGCCGTCGCCGCGCCGGCCAGCGCGCCGCCGACGATCGCCACGTCGTAGCGGTC
>DATABP010000541.1:0-11586 GCA_036259515.1 Thermoanaerobaculia bacterium
GGATCCGCTTCCCGTGCCGGCCGGGCGGCCGATTCCACCGAGCCCTCTGGTATATTCGCCGGCCGGTCGGGACGTGGCGCAGTCTGGTAGCGTACCTGAATGGGGTTCAGGGGGTCGCGGGTTCAAATCCCGCCGTCCCGACCAATCGAATCGAGCACTTGCGGCGGCTCCGGAGCGCCGCCGGATCCTCAGCGCCGGAGCAGGGCCGCGAGCTCGCGCGCCTCGGCGAGCGCCCGCTCGACGCCCTCGCGCAGGCGGCGCAGGCGCTCCTCGGCGGCGGGATCTGCCGTCGGCGGCGCATCGGGTCTCGCATTCGCCACCGCCGCCCGCGCCGGCATCGCCGCCGGCTCGCCGCCCTCCTCGCCGATCAGCAGCTCGCCGTCCTCGGTCAGCTCGGCTTCCAGCTTCTTCTTGGCGCCGGCGATCGTGTAGCCCTCGTCGTAGAGGAGCTCCTTGATGCGGCGGATGATCGCCAGCTCCTTCTCGCTGTAGACGCGCTGGCCGGAGCGGCTCTTCGAGGGCGCCAGCGCCGGGAACTCGGTCTCCCAGTAGCGCAGGACGTAGGGCTGGATGTCCAGCGCCTTGCAGGCCTCGCCGATCTTGTAGAAGAGCTTGCCGTTGTCCTTGGGGCGGGGCATCGGCGCTCTCAGCCGCGCTCGCTACGCCCCGGCGCGCCGCGCTTGGCGCCGCCGCGGGGCGACGCGCCGGCCGGGCGGCCGGCCCGCGGCGCCGGCACCGGACGGCGCTTCGCCGGCGCCACCTGCTTCTTGAGCCGCGCCGCCGGACGGAAGGCGAGGCCCTTGTGCGGCGGGATGAACAGCGGCTCGCCCGAGGTGGGGTTGACGCCGACGCGGCCGGCGCGCTCGGCGACCTCGAAGACGCCGAAGTTCTTGATCTTGACCGTGCGGCCGCGCTCGAGGTTGACCTTGACGGTGCCGAAGATCGCCTCGACGATCTCCGCCGCCTCGTCCTTGGTCAGGGCGCCGTGACGGTGGTAGACGGCGTCCACCAGGTCGGCCTTGGTCAGCCCGTTGCCTTTCGTCTTTCTCGCCATCCGTCTCGCCGCTCCACCCCTGGTGTCGATGCCCCGCCCGCCGAGCCGATGCCTTCAAGCGATTCCTTGAGAAGAGGGTGCCAAGTATAGGCGAGGGCGGAGGAAACGGACAAGGCGGCGTCGTTCCGATATGCTCGGCGCACGGCGGGGAACGACCATCGACCAGCCGACCCGTCGCGGGGGCACGGGGGGTGGGCGCGGAGAGACCGCGCATGCTCGCATTCGTCACCCTCTTCCTCGGACTGACCGGAGGCGTTCAGCTCGTCGAGCTGGCGGTCCCGGCCAACGTCGCCCGCGTCGAGCTGCGGCTCGACGGCGAGGTCGTCGAAACGCTCGCCGGCCCGCCGTGGCGCGCCGAGGTCGACCTCGGCGGCGCGCTCCTGCCGCACCGGCTGGAGGCCGTCGCCTACGCCGCCGACGGCACCTCCCTCGACACCGCCGAGCAGTGGCTCAACCTGTCGACCTCCGGGCAGAGCGGCGAGCTGTTCCTGGAGCGCGACGAGAGCGGCCGGCCGGTCGCCGCCCGCGTCCTCTGGCAGTCCGTCCAGTACACCCGGCCGGGGAGGATCACCGTCCACCTCGACGGCGAGGAGCTGCCGGTGGTCGACGACCGGGCGACCCTGCCCGAGCTCGACGCGCGCGAGGCGCACGTGCTGTCGGCGGAGCTGGAGTTTCCGGACGGCGAGGTGGTGCGCGACCACCGCCTCTTCGGCGGCGCCTACGGCGAGGAGACCCAGACCGAGCTGACGGCGGTGGCGCTGGAGGTCGAACGGCGGCGCGCCCTGCGCCGCGCGCCACAGGCCGAGGGTCTGCTCACCGCCGGCGGCCGGCCGGCGCGCGTCGCGGCGCTCGACCGCGGCGGCTTCGACCTGGTGGTGGTCGCCGACCGCAGCGCCGTGCGCGAGCTCGAGCGGATGCGCCACGTCATCGGCTCGACGGAGCAGAGCGCGAGGCTGCGTGCGCTCGATCCCAACCTGCCTCCCGACGTCGGCCTCCCGGACGTCCACGCCGGGATGGACCGCGGCGACCGCCTCTTCTTCGTCCGCCCGCAGGCGCGCAAGGTGTCGACCGGCACCCGCCCCTACGCGATCTTCGACCTCTCGCAGCCGCTGACCGGCGAGCACGGCGGCATCCCGTGGCTCCTCACCCACCGTCAGGCCTACCTCGACATGCCCGGCGAGCCCCAGCGGCTCGGCGACGCGATCGCCAACGCCGGCATGTTCGCGGCGGCCAACGGCCGGGCGCGCGCCGTCCTCCTCCTCGTCGGCCCCGATTCCGAGGACCACAGCCAGCTCCCGCCGGAGATCGTCCGCCGCTACCTCGCCGCCGTCGGTGTGCCGCTCCGCGTCTGGTACCTCGACACCGACGTCATCATCATGACCGAGCGCCACCAGGAAGAGGCCGAGCAGGAGGAGGCGGCGAAGCTCGCCGCCGCGGCGGAGACCGGCGTCGCGCCGCCCACCCTCGAGGAGCAGGTCGCGCGCGTCGAGGCACGCTGGGACGAGCCGGCCGTCGTCATCCAACGCACCGGCGACCTGCTCGACGCCGCCGACGACCTCGGCGACGAGCTCGAGCGCCAGCGGGTGGTGTGGATCGAGGGGCGGTGGCTGCCGCAGGAGGTGGAGGTCGCGGCGGGGAGGGGGGTGCGGCTCCCGGATTGAACGCGGCGCCGGCGGCGGAACCCTTCTTGCAGCCGAGCGGCGGGTGGCGCCCTGCGCCGTCGCGGGCCGCCGGACCGAAGGGACGACGCCATGCCGACCACCTCCGACCACCTCCTCTCCCGCCTCCGCGAGTGGGGCGTGCACCGCATCTACGGCTATCCCGGCGACGGGATCAACGCGATCATGGGGGCCCTCCAGAAGGCCGACGGCGATCCCGAGTTCATCCAGGCGCGGCACGAGGAGATGGCCGCCTTCATGGCCTGCGGGCACGGCAAGCTCTCCGAGGGCGAGGGAGCCGCGCGGCTCGGCGTCTGCCTCGCCACCTCCGGGCCGGGCGCCATCCACCTGCTCAACGGCCTCTACGACGCCAAGCTCGACCACGTGCCGGTGCTGGCGATCGTCGGGCAGCAGCCGATGAAGGCGCTGGGCGGCAGCCAGCAGCAGGAGGTCGACCTCGCCAACCTGTTCAAGGACGTGGCGGCCTACGTCCAGACCTGCACCACGCCGGTGCAGATGCGGGTGCTGGTCGACCGCGCGGTGCGCATCGCGCTCGCCGAGCGCACGGTGACCTGCCTGATCGTCCCCACCGACGTGCAGGAGGCCGACGCGGTGGAGGAGCCGCCGCACGAGTTCAAGGTCAACCCGTCGTCGGCCGGCTACGTGCCGCCGCGGGTGGTGCCGCAGCGCGCGGAGATCGAGCGCGCGGCGACGGTGATCAACGAGGGCGCGCGGGTGGCGATCCTCATCGGCCAGGGGGCGCGGAGCGGCGCCGACGAGGTCGTCGAGCTCGCCGAGCGGGTGGGCGGCGGCATCGCCAAGGCGCTCCTCGGCAAGGACGTGCTGCCCGACGAGCTGCCGTTCGTCACCGGCTCGATCGGGCTCCTGGGCACCCGTCCCTCCTACGAGATGATGCGCGACTGCGACACCCTGCTGATGGTCGGCACCTCGTTCCCCTACAGCGACTGGCTGCCCGAGTTCGGCAAGGCGCGGGGCGTCGAGATCGACATCGACGCCAAGATGATCGGCCTCCGCTTCCCCACCGAGGTCAACCTGGTGGGCGACGCCGGCGAGACGCTGCGCGCGCTCCTGCCGCTCGTCGAGCGCAAGACCGACCGCTCGTGGCGCGAGAAGATCGAGAGCGACGTCTCGAAATGGTGGAAGGTGCTCGAGGGCCGGGCGATGCAGGACGCCCATCCGCTCAACCCGCAGCGGGTGTTCTGGGAGCTCTCGGCGCTCCTGCCCGACGGCTGCATCCTCACCTGCGACTCCGGATCGGCGGCGAACTGGTACGCCCGCCATCTCAAGATCCGCCGCGGCATGCGCTCTTCGCTCTCCGGCACGCTGGCGACGATGGGCCCCGGAGTCCCCTACGCCATCGCCGCGAAGATGGCCCATCCGGACCGGCCGGTGATCGCGCTGGTCGGCGACGGCGCGATGACCATGAACGGCATGAACGAGCTGCTGACCGTCGCCCGCTACTGGCAGCGCTGGAGCGACCCGCGCCTGGTCTTCCTGGTGCTCAACAACAGCGACCTCAACCAGGTCACCTGGGAGATGCGGGCGATGGAGGGCAACCCGAAGTACGAGGCCTCGCAGACGCTGCCCGAGTTCCACTTCGCCCGCTACGCTGAGCTCTGCGGCCTGCGCGGCCTGCGCATGGAGCGGCCGGAGGACGTGGTCTCCGTCTGGCGCGAGGCGCTGTCGTCCGACCGCCCGGTGCTGGTCGACGCGGTCACCGACCCCGAGGTGCCGCCGCTCCCGCCCCACGTCTCGATGGACCAGGCGACGGCGATGCTCAAGACCCTCGTCGCCGGCGATCCCGAGGCCAAGGACATGGTGCGGCACAGCTTCAAGGGCAAGCTCGAAGAGCTGCTGCACAGGGGGGACTGAGGGGGCGGCGGTGAACCCCACCGTCGAGCGGCTCGCCGTCGCCGCCTACACCGTCCCCACCGCCGGCGGGCCCGAGTCGGACGGCACGCTGGAGTGGGAGTCGACGACGATGGTGGTCGTCGAGGCGGCGGCGGGCGGCGCGCAGGGGATCGGGTACAGCTACGCGCACGCGGCGGCCGGCGCGCTGATCGAGGACGCGCTGGCGCCGGCGGTGGTCGGCGGCGACGCCCTCTCCCCCGCCGCCGCGAGCGCCCGCATGCGGCAGCGGACGCGCAACCTCGGCCAGCCCGGGCTCGCCTCCTGCGCCGTCTCCGCCGTCGACGTGGCGCTGTGGGACCTGAAGGCGAAGCTCCTCGGCCTGCCGCTCGTCGACCTCCTCGGCGCGGTGCGCGAGTCGGTGCCGGTCTACGGCTCGGGCGGGTTCACCTCGGAGTCGGCCGGCGAGCTCGAGGCGCAGCTCGGCGGCTGGGCGGCGGAGGGGATCCGGCGGGTGAAGATGAAGGTCGGGCGGCGGCCGGAGGAGGACCCCGAGCGGGTGGCGGCGGCGCGGCGGGCGGTCGGGCCGGAGGTCGAGCTGATGGTCGACGCCAACGGCGCCTTCTCGCCGGCCCAGGCGCTGGCGCTGGCCGAGCGCTTCGCGGAGCACGGCGTGACCTGGTTCGAGGAGCCGGTCTCCTCGGACGACGCGGCCGGTCTCGCCTGGCTGTGCCGCCGCGCGCCGCCCGGCATGGAGATCGCCGCCGGCGAGTACGCCTGGCGGCTCGACGACTTCCGGCAGCTCCTCGCCGCCGACGCCGTCGACGTGCTCCAGGCCGACGCCACCCGCTGCGGCGGCGTCACCGGCTTCCTCGCCGCCGCCGCCCTCGGCGAGGCCCACCACCGGCCGCTCTCCGCCCACTGCGCCCCGGCGCTCCACGTCGCCCTGGGCTGCGCCTGCGCGCCCCTGCGCCACCTCGAGTGGTTCGCGGACCACGTGCGGATCGAGCGCGCGTTCTTCGACGGCGCGCCCGAGCCGATCGCGGGCGAGGTGCGGCCGGACCGCTCGCGGCCGGGGCTGGGGCTCGAGCTGCGGCGGGAGGAGGTGGAGCGCTATCGGGCCGGGCGCCGCTCCTCGCGCCGGGCGGGAGCACGTCCCGAGGAGTAGCGCGACACCGCGCGACCGGCACGGCCTCCGCATGGAGTTTCGCCGACGCCCGCCGCCACCCGCCCCCATGCCCCCGCCCCTCCAGACCGCCGCCCCCCGCCCCGCCGCCCCCGCCGGGCTCGCCTGGGGCTCCTCGCCCGCCGATCACCGCTGGCGCGGGAACGCGCGGACGCTGGAGCGCGACCTCGCCGCCGCGGTCGAGGGCGAGGTGCGCTTCGACGCGGCGCACCGGGCGATGTATGCCGTCGACGCGTCGAACTACCGGCAGCCGCCGATCGGCGTCGTCTTCCCGCGCGCGGCGGAGGACGTGGAGCGGGCGGTGGCGGTGTGCCGCCATCACGGGGCGCCGGTGCTCGGGCGCGGCGGCGGCACCAGCCTCGCCGGGCAGTGCGTCAACCACGCGGTGGTGTTCGACTACTCGCGGCACATGCACCGGGTGCTGGAGGTCGACCCGGCGCGGCGGCTGGCGCGCGTCGAGCCGGGGTGCGTGCTCGACGCGCTGCGCCAGCGGGTGGAGCGCGACCACGGGCTGACCTTCTCCGCCGATCCGGCCACCCACACCCACTGCACGCTCGGCGGCATGATCGGCAACAACTCCTGCGGCGCGCACTCGGTGATGGCCGGGCGCACGTCGGACAACGTGCACGCGCTCGAGGTGCTCACCTACGACGGCCTCCGCTTCTCCGCCGGCGCGGTGGCCGAGGACGAGCTGGCGCGGCTCGCCGGCGTGCCCGGCCGGCTGGGCGAGATCCACCGCCGGCTGCGCGACCTCCGCGACCGCCACGGCGACGAGATCCGCCGCCGCTACCCGGACATCCCGCGCCGCGTTTCGGGCTACAACCTCGACGACCTCCTCCCCGAGCGCGGCTTCCACCTGGGCCGCGCGCTGACCGGCTCGGAGGGCACGCTGGTCACCGTGCTCGAGGCGACGCTCCGCCTCGTCCCCTGGCCGCCGCACCAGGCGCTCCTCGTCGTCGGCTACGAGGACGCCTACGCCGCCGCCGACCACGTGCCGGACCTCCTCGAGCTCTCGCCGCTGGCGCTCGAGGGGATGGACGAGCGGCTGATCGACGACCAGCGGAAGAAGCGCATGCACCCCGAGGAGCTGGCGCTCCTCCCCGACGGCGGCGGCTGGCTCCTCGTCGAGCTCGGCGGCGCGACGCGCGACGAGGCGGTGGGCAGGGCGGAGGCGGCGGCCGAGCGGCTGCGCGGCCGCCGGCACGTCGCCGGCGCGCGGGTGTTCGCCGAGCCGGCCGAGCAGCTCCGCATCTGGGAGGTGCGCGAGAGCGGGCTCGGCGCCACCGCGCGCGTCCCCGGACAGGGCGACACCTGGGAGGGCTGGGAGGACTCGGCGGTGCCCCCCGAGCGGCTGGGCGACTACCTGCGCGACCTCCGCCGCCTGCTCGAGCGCTTCGGCTACCGCGGCGCCCTCTACGGCCACTTCGGCCAGGGCTGCGTCCACACCCGGAACGACTTCGACCTCTTCAGCCGCGAGGGGGTCGAGAAGTACCTCGCCTACGTCGACCAGGCGGCGGACCTCGTCGTCTCCTACGGCGGGTCGCTCTCCGGCGAGCACGGCGACGGGCAGAGCCGCGGCGCGCTCCTGCCCAAGATGTTCGGCGACGAGCTGTGCGGCGCCTTCCGCGAGATGAAGGCGATCTTCGACCCCGGCAACCGGATGAACCCGGGAAAGATCGTCGACCCCTACCCGATCGACTCCAACCTCCGCTTCGGGGAGTCCTACCGCGCCTGGGAGCCGGCGACCGCCTTCCGCTACGTCGACGACGACGGCCGCTTCTCCCGCGCCGCGCTGCGCTGCGTCGGGGTCGGCAAGTGCCGCCGCGAGACCGGCGGCACGATGTGCCCGAGCTACCGCGCCACCCGCGAGGAGATGCACTCGACGCGCGGCCGGGCGCACCTCCTCCACGAGATGCTGGTCGGCGAGATCGTCGCCGACGGCTGGCGCAGCCGCGAGGTCAAGGAGGCGCTCGACCTCTGCCTCGCCTGCAAGGGGTGCAAGGCCGACTGTCCGGTCGACGTCGACGTCGCCACCTACAAGGCGGAGTTCCTGTCGCACTACTACCGCCGGCGGCTGCGCCCGCCCGCCGCGTACTCGATGGGGCTGGTCCACGAGTGGGCGCGGATCGCCGCCCGGGCGCCGCGGCTGGTCAACCTCCTCGGCCGGACGCCGGGGCTGTCGCACCTCGCCAAGGCGCTGGCGGGGATCGACCGTCGCCGCGAGCTGCCGCGCTTCGCCACCCGCACCTTCCGGCGCTGGTTCGAGCGCGAGCGGCCGGCGGCGCCGCGGTTGGGGCGGGGGGCGGCGGAGACCGCGCGTGCCGACCGCCCGCGCGTCCTCTTCTTCCCCGACACCTTCAGCGACTTCCTGCACCCGGACGGCGCGATCGCCACCGTCCGTGTGCTGGAGGCGGCCGGCTACGAGGTGGCGATCCCGGCGAAGCGCCTGTGCTGCGGCCGGCCGCTTTACGACTACGGCTTCCTCGGTCGCGCCCGCCACCGGCTGGCCGAGATCGTCGACGAGCTCGCCCCGGCGATCGACGCCGGAGTGCCGATGGTGGTCGCCGAGCCCTCCTGCGCCGCCACCTTCCGCGACGAGCTGCCGATGATGCTCCCCGACGACCCGCGCGCCGCCCGCCTCGCGCAGCAGACCCGCACCCTCGCCGAGCAGCTCGCCGACACCGACGGCTACCAGCCGCCGCGCCGCTCCGGCCGCGCCCTCTACCACGGCCACTGCCACCACAAGGCGGTCATGCGCACCGGCGCCGACGAGGAGCTGCTGCGCGCCGCCGGCCTCCACCTCGACGCGCCGGTCACCGGCTGCTGCGGGCTGGCCGGCTCGTTCGGCTTCGAGCGCGGCCACTACGAGGTGTCGATCGCCTGCGGCGAGCAGATGCTGCTGCCCGCGGTCCGCGGCACCGCCCCGGACGATCTGGTGATCGCCGACGGCTTCTCCTGCCGCACCCAGATCGAGGCGACCACCGGCCGCCGCCCGCTCCACCTCGCCGAGGTGCTCGCCGGCCGGAGCTGAGAGCTCGGGGGATCAGCCTTCGAGGAGCGGCAGCCCGGTCGCCTCGTCGGGGTGGCGCCGCAGGTGGCCGGGCGACTCGACGAGCATCACCTCGAGCGTCGGCCGCACCACGGCCGAGAGCAGGTGGCCGCCGACCGTCGAGCCGTCGCGGCGGCCGAGCACGACGTGGACGTGCACCTTGTGCTCGTCGCCAGCGAGCGAGACGTTGCCGACCAGCGACAGCACCTCGACCTGCTCGTCGACCTCGATCGGCAGGTACTCCTTGGTCTCGAGGTCGAAGAAGGCGACGGTGGCGCGGCGGAAGGCGCCGATCGCGGTCAGCCGGGCGGCGGAGAGCCGGCGCTCGGCCGCCACCTTCTCGAGCCCGGCGACCGCCTCGTCGCCGTCGCGGAAGACGACGGCGAAGGTGCGCTCGGCGGAGGAGGAGTCGGCGAGAGGGTGGACGCGCATCGGGCCTCCGTCGGGGGGTGTGCGAGAGGGCGCGCCGCCCGCGCGGCGGCGCCCTCCCGAGCGGTGCGAGACCGGTGCCCGCCCGCGCGCCCCGCCGCCGCTACGCCTGCGCCGCGAGGTCGGCGAACACCTCGTCGACCTGCTGCCAGCCGGCGCGCATCAGGAAGCTGGCGTTGCGGCCGTAGGACTTGCTGCCGAGGAGGAAGAAGCCCGGCTCGGGGTTCTTCAGCGTCTCGACGCCGTGGCCGCCGGCCGCCAGGCAGTCGCCGCCCGCGGCGCCGAGGAGCGCGGCCGACAGCTTCATCGGCCCCTCGGTGGCGTAGCACTGGTGCACCTGGAGCTGGCGGTGGAGCGAGGGATCGCCCACGTAGCCGGTCAGCGACAGGACGCGCTCGGCGTGGACCTCGTCGCGGCCGCCCTCGGGGAGTCGCACGGAGAGCACCAGCCCGTGGCCGTTCCGCGCCAGCGCCTCGACGCGCGCCCCGGGCAGCGCCTCGACCGCCGCCGACATGCCCTCGGCGAGCTCGCCGGCGCGCCGCATCAGCCGGGCGCGCTCGGGGAGCGGGTCGTCCTCGATCGGCTGCGGCGCGCGGTCGACCGCCCACAGCACGCGGGTGCCGGGGCGGGCGGCGGCGAGCTCGGCGAGCGCGCAGGCGGCGGTCTGCGCCGAGTGCCCGGAGCCGGCGAGGAAGACGGTGCGGCCGGCCCACTCGTCGGCCTCGGCGGCGAAGTCGGGGACGTGGCGGCGGATCTCGCCGTCGAGCGCGCTCTCGCCGAGCGCCGGGATGCCGCCGTCGCCGAGCCGGTTCGGCTGCCCCCAGGTGCCCGTGCAGTCGAGCACCACGTCGGCCTGATCGACCCGCTCGCCGGCGGCGTCGGCGACCAGCAGCCGAAACGGCCGCGCCGCCCGCACCGGGTTGGCGATCTCCTGGTGCTTGACCAACCCCTGGCGGCCGACGCCGAGGACGCGGGTGCCGTAGGCGACGCGCGGCGCGATCTCGGGCAGCCCGGCGACCGGCGCGAGCACCCGGTCGATTAGCTCGCGGCCGGTCGGGCAGGCCGAGCCGGAGGGCGCGTCGGCGCCGGCGGCGGCGAGCGCCCGCCGCTGCCGCGGCGACACGTCGAGGTCCCACGGCGAGAAGAGGCGCACGTGCCCCCAGCCGGCGACCGCCGCTCCCGGTCCCCCGCTCTGCTCGTAGACGGTGAACGGGTGGCCGGCCTCCGCCGCGGCGAGCGCGGCCTCCAGGCCGACCGGCCCGGCGCCGAGGATGGCGATGTGGGGACGCTTCGCGGACATGGCTGCTGCCTCCGTGGTCGGTCGCAAGCGACCAGTCTACCCGAGCCCGACCGCCGCAACTCCGCCCCGGCGCCGACGTACTTGACGACAGGTGTCGTCATGACTACACTGGTCGTCATGGAGGACGAAGACGCGATGAGCTCGATTGGCGACCGGGAGCTCGCGCTCCTCACCTGGGTGGCCGAGCGCGGCGAGGCCTCGGTGGGCGAGGCGGCCGAGGAGTACGGCGGGGAGCGCGGCCTGGCGCGCTCGACGGTGCTGACGATGATGGAGCGGCTGCGGCGCAAGGGGCACCTCGGGCGGCGCCGCGTCGAGGGCGTCTACCGCTACGCGCCCACCCGCCCGTCCGGCGAGGTCCTGCGCGGCGTCGTCGCCTCGTTCGTCGAGCGCACGCTCGGCGGCTCGCTGTCCCCGCTCGCCGCCTACCTCGCCGAGGCCGAGTCGGTCTCCCCCGACGAGCTCGCCGAGCTGGAGCGCATCGTGGCGCGGCTGCGGTCGCGCCGGCGGGAGGACGCGCGGTGAGCGCGCTCGACGCGGTGGGCGCCGCGCTGCTCCGCGCCTCCCTGGAGGGCGCCCTCGCGGTGGCGGTGGTCTGGCTGGTGTGCCGCCTGGCCCCGGGGATGCCGGCGGCGGCGCGGTGCCTGCTGTGGTGGGCCGCCTGCCTGCGCTTCGTCGTCGCGCTGCCGGGATGGGGAGTGGCGACGGTGCCGGTGCTGCCCGCGGGGTGGCCGGGGGCGGCGGAGGTGGAGAGGCTGGACACCGCGACTCCCGCGGACGGTGGCGCGACGGACGAACAGATCGACGAACGGCGGAAGGCGACGGCTCCGGTCGGTCCGAGCTCACCGCGGCACGGGAGGCACTCCGCCCGCGCGCTCGGCCCCGCCCTTCCCGACGATCGCCCATCTGCCGACTCCACTCGGAAGCGATGGCCCGATCCGCTCGCCCTGGTGGGCGACACGGCGCCGGTCGCGGCGAAGGCGCACGAACCGGCACCCATGCCCTCCTCGGCGATCTTGCCCTCGCTCCGCGGCGCCGCGCGCC
>DATABP010000542.1:0-3975 GCA_036259515.1 Thermoanaerobaculia bacterium
GGCCAGCGCCGCGACCTTCGCGCGGCTGGTGCGCTGGGTGGAGGCGCTCTTCGGCCTCGCCGGGCTGCCCGACCTCGCCGCCCGCGTGCGGCCCGGCCGCCGGCGGCGCGCCCGCCCGGCCTCGCCGCTCCCAGACCGCCCGCCGTCGGCCGCTCGTCGCCCACCGTCGGCCGCCTCGCGACGAGCCGTGGGAGGGATGCGCTCTAGAAGCCCAGCCGGCGCTTCATCCAGTTGATCAGCCCGCCCTGGCGGAGCACCGCCACCTGCCGGGGCGAGAGGTGGTGGCGGAGCGGGATCTCCCGGCCGCCCCGGGTGACGTTGCGCGCCACTAGCGTGCCGCCGCCGCCGTCCGCCTTCGCGTCCTCCTGGCGGTCGCTGGCGCCGCCCTCGCCCAGCGCCGCGTGCAGCCCCTCGAGCACCAGCACGTTGCCCTGCTCGATGCCCGGGTAGCTCGCGGGGTCCTCGAAGGTCAGCGGCAGCACTCCGAAGTTGACCAGGTTCTGGTGGTGGATGCGGGCGAAGCCGCGCACCAGCACCGCCCGCAGCCCCAGGTAGCGCGGGGCGATCGCGGCGTGCTCGCGGGAGGAGCCCTGGCCGTAGTTCGAGCCGCCGACCACCGCGTGGCCGTCGCCGGTCTCGCGCGTCGCGGCCGCTCGCCGCGGGTAGCTCTCGTCGATCACGTCGAAGCAGAACTCGCTGATCCGCGGGACGTTGGAGCGGAAGGGCAGCACCCGGGCGCCGGCGGGCATGATCTCGTCGGTCGACACGTCGTCGCCCACCTTGAGCAGCACCGGCAGCTCGAGGCGGTCGGGGAGCGGCTCGAAGCTCGGCAGGGTGGCGATGTTCGGGCCCTTGACCAGCTCGACCTCGCGCGCCTCCTCGGGCGGCAGCGGCGGCACCAGGGTCTCGGTGACGAGGATCGGCTCCGACGGCTCTTCGACCACCGGTGGCGTCATCCCGAAGCGCTCGCCCAGCGTGCGCGGGTCGGTGATCTCGCCGGTCAGCGCCGAGGCCGCCGCCGTCTCCGGCGACACCAGGCACACCTTGTCCTCCCGCGTGCCGGAGCGGCCGGGGAAGTTGCGCGGCACGGTGCGCAGGCTGATCGCGTGGGTGGCCGGCGCCTGGCCCATGCCGATGCAGCCGTTGCAACCCGCCTGGTGGATGCGTGCGCCGGCGGCGATCAGCTTGCCGAGCGCTCCCGAGGCCGCGAGGTTGGCGAGGATCTGCCGCGAGCTGGGGTTGACGTCGAAGCTCACCCGGTCGTGCACCTGGCGGCCGGCCACCATCTCCGCCGCCACCGCGAAGTCGCGGTAGCCGGGGTTGGCCGACGACCCCACGTAGCTCTGGTAGATCTCCTCGCCCGCCACCTCGGCCACCCGCCGCACCTTGCCGGGCGAGGACGGCATGGCGATCAGCGGCTCCAAGGTGGAGAGGTCGATCGTCTCTTCGACGTCGTAGCGGGCGCCGGGGTCGGCGACGAGCTCCGTCCAGTCCTCCTCGCGGCCCTGGCTGGCGAGGAAGTGGCGCACTTCGCCGTCCGAGGGGAACACGGTGGAGGTGGCGCCGAGCTCGGTGCCCATGTTGGCGATCACGTGGCGGTCCATCGCCGAGAGCGTCGCCAGCCCGGGCCCGAAGTACTCGACCACCCGCCCGATCCCGCCGTCGACGTCGTGGCGGCGCAGCATCTCGAGGATCACGTCCTTCGCCGACACCCACGGCGGCAGCTCGCCGGCCAGCTCGACGCCCCACACCTCGGGGCAGCGCACGTAGAACGGCTCGCCGGCCATCGCCAGCGCCACCTCCAGTCCGCCGGCGCCGATCGCCAGCATGCCGATCGCCCCGCCCGCCGGCGTGTGGCTGTCCGAGCCCAGGAGCGTCTTCCCCGGCTTGCCGAAGCGCTCCTGGTGCACCGGGTGGGAGACGCCGTTCCCCGGCCGGCTGTACCACACGCCGAAACGGCGGCAGGCGCTCCTCAGGAACAGGTGGTCGTCCGGGTTCTTGGCGTCCTCCTGGATCAGGTTGTGGTCGACGTACTGGGCCGAGACCTCGGTCTTCACCCGGTCGAGCCCCATCGCCTCGAGCTCCAGCATCACCAGCGTGCCGGTGGCGTCCTGGGTGAGCGTCTGGTCGATGCGGAGGCCGATCTCGCGACCGGGCACGGGGTCGCCTTCGACGAGGTGGGAGGCGATCAGCTTCTGGGTGACGTTCTGGGGCACGGGGACACCTCCGAGACGGCGGCGTGCAAGCCGGGGGCCGCGGCGACGCGGATCATGCCGGCGCGTCGCCCGTCGCCTGCAGGAGCTCGATCCGGTTCCCGAACGGATCCTCGGTGTAGGACCGCCGGTAGCCGGTGAGCTCGGTGTCCTCGACGATCGGGGCGCCAGCCCGCTCGAGCCGGCGCCGGACCTCTTCGAGGCGGTCGACCAGGAAGGCGGGATGCGCCTTGCGCGCCGGTCGAAAGTCGTTCTCGACGCCGAGGTGGAGCTCCGCGCCCGGCAGCCGGAACCAGCAGCCGCCCCGGTGGCGCAGGTGAGGCGGCTTTTCGATCGCCTCGAGCCCGAGGACCTCACCGTAGAACCGCTTCGCCGCGTCCTCCCGGCCGGCCGGCATGGCGAGCTGCAGGTGCTGGAGGCCGAGGATCGAACCCGAGGTCATCGCGCAGGGTCTCCCTTCGCAGGCGCTCGTCACTCCGCCGCCGTCGCGAGGCGCCACGCGAGCCGCGCCGCGCCGGCGGGGAAGAGGGCCCTCGCCGGCCGCTGCCGGGCGTGGACGGCGAGCAGTTGCGTGAAGAGGGTCGGATCGGCGGCTAGCGCACGGACGGCGCGGCGGCGGAGCGCCGGTCGGCGCTCGACGGCGACGAGGAGGCGGGTCAGCGCGTTCGGCACCCGTCCGAGGCGCCGGTGGGCGCGGGCGTAGGCGGCGAGGTCGCCGGCGGCGACGGCGGCGACCAGCGCCTCGGCCTGGTGGAAGGCGAGCGACAGGCCCTCGCCGGTGATCGCGTCGACGTAGCCGCCGGCGTCGCCGACCAGCGCCAGGTTGCCGCGCACGACGGCGCGCGCCGGCTGGAGGAGCGGCCCGGCGCCACGGTCGTCGGAGACCACCGGCCGGCCGACGAAGCGCCGCGCCAGCGCCGGCAGCCCGGCGAGGAGCGCGTCGAACCCGGCCTTGCGCCCCGACCACAGCATCGCCACCCCCACCTCCTCCGGACCCACCGGCGTGACGTACGCCTCGCAGCGGTCGCCCCACCACACCTCGACGCGCGGCGGCAGCTCGGCGGCGGGGACGCGGTAGTGGCGGCGGACGCCGAAGCGGGCGGCGGGGTCGGCGGCTGGAGCGGGGCGCTCGGCAAGGATGGGGTCGGCCGACCTCGCGCGATCGGCGGCCGCGGGCTCGGACCGCGGCTCACGGCGATCGTCCTCCGGTTTCGTGCTCCGTTCGGAGTCGGCCACGGAGCCGAATCGGCCGCTGCGACCCGGCTCTTCCCCGTCGCCGCTGGCGTCGTCCGTCGCCAGCCCGGCCCACCGCCGCATCCGCGACCGCAGGCCGTCGGCTCCGACGACCGCCGCCGCCTCCAGCCGCTCGCCCTCGGCGGTCCGGACGCTCCATCGCGTCGCCCGCTCCCGCCGGCAACGTCCGCCGCCCTCCGGCGCCTCGCCCTCGATCCCCACCACCCGCACCCCCCACTCCACCTCCACCCCCGCCGCCCTCGCGCGCTCGACGAGCGCGTCATGGAGGCGCGTCCGCCGCACGCCTAGCCCGGGCCGACCGGGGAAGTCCGCCTCCGCCGCCACCGCCCCGTCGACGTAGCGGATGCCGCGGAACGGCGCCCCCCGGAGGGCCTCCACGTCCACTCCCAGCCGCTCCAGCGCCGCCACCCCGTCCGGCATCAGCCCCTCGCCGCACGCCTTGTCGATCGGCGGCCCCGGCGCCTTGTCCACCACCCGCACCGCCAGCCCCTCCCGCCGCGCCGCGATC
>DATABP010000543.1:0-7431 GCA_036259515.1 Thermoanaerobaculia bacterium
CCCGGCGGCCGTCGCGCCGCTCGCGGCGCCCGGCCTCGCCCCGGCGGTCGCCGCGCTCGCCGAGAGCGCCGCCAAGAACGCCGTGGCGCGCGGTCTCGCCGAGTCGCCGCGCACGCTGACGGTCATCGACTACTCGCTGCCGTCGACCGAGAAGCGCCTCTGGGTGTTCGACCTCGAGACGCGCGGCCTGCTCTTCCACGAGCTGGTCGCCCACGGCAAGAACACCGGCGACAACCTGGCGACGCGCTTCTCCAACACCCTCGACAGCAAGCAGACGAGTCTCGGCCTCTTCCGCACCGCGAACACCTACGTCGGCTCGAACGGCTACTCGCTGCGCCTCCACGGCCTCGACCGCGGCTTCAACGACCGCGCCTTCGACCGCGCGATCGTCATCCACGGCGCGCCCTACGTGTCGGAGGACTTCGCGCGGGCGCAGGGGCGGATCGGGCGGAGCTGGGGTTGCCCGGCGCTCGACGACGACGTGTCGCGGGAGGTGATCGACACGATCGCGGGCGGCGACCTGGTGTTCGCGTTCTATCCGCAGCCGGAGTTCCTGCGCGGATCGGAGCTCCTGGCGGGGACGGCGGAGGCGGAGTCGCTGCTGGTGAAGACGGCGGGGTCGGCGATCGCGGCGGCGGCGCGGTAACGACAACAGAGAACCTTCGAAAGACGGCGCGGCGTGCCGGGGGCGGGGCGGCGGAGGGCTGCCCGGCCCTGGACACGCGGCGCCTCTTTGCTCAATCGGGCGTTGGGCGCCGCTCTATCGGTCCGCGCGCGATCGTTGGTGATCTCCGAGAGGTGAGCCGGGGCGCGGCCCTCAAAGGTCCCGGGCCGGGCAGCCCTCCGCCGCCCCGACGATGACTTGCGGTGAACGGGATCGTCGTCCCCGGAAAAAAGAAAAGAGAAAACCCACTAAAAACCGTCAGGTCGTCAGGCCTCTCTCTTCGGGCGTTCCGGGGATCAGGTTGTCGAGGAGGAGGCCGGAGATGGCGGCGACGGCCATGCTGGTGGTGCCGACGGCTTCGATCATCTCGGCGAGCCAGGGGGCCCAGGGGAGGGAGAGGTCGACCGGGGGGTGGCCGAGGGCGGGGACGCCTTCGAACCAGGCCGGGACCGAGAGGCCCATGAAGAGGGAGAAGCCGAGGATCAGGAGGTTGCGCTGGCTGTCGAGGTCGGCGCGGGCGGCGATCGAGAGGCCGACGGCGCTGATCAGGCCGAAGAGGGTGCAGTAGAGGCCGCCGACGATCGGCGACGGCAGGGTGGCCACCGCGGCGCCGAACTTGGCGACCAGGCCGAGGGCGACGAGGAGGGCGGCGGCGAGATAGAGCACCCGCCGGCTGGCCACCCGGGTCAGCGCCACGAGGCCGATGTTCTCGCTGTAGCTGGTGCTGGCGAACCCGCCCAGGAGGCCGGTGACGAAGCAGGCCACCCCCTCGGTGCCGATGCCGCGGTCGATCTGCCGCGGGGTGGGCGGCGGCTCGCCGGCGGCGCGGGCGATGGCGAAGTAGTCGCCGAACGACTCGAGGATCGAGGCGAGATAGCCGGCCAGGGTGGCGAGCAGGAAGCCGAGGTGGAAGCGCGGCGGCCCCCACGGGAGGAGGAGCGTCGCCGGGTCGCGCAGCCAGGGCGAGGCGGCCACCGTGTCCCAGCGCACGACGCCGGGGTCGTCGGGACCGTAGACGCCGGCCGCGGTCAGCGCCGCCGCCACCGCGTAGGCGACCAGCACGGCGAGGAGGATCGGGAACAGCGCGAACGCCCGCCAGCGCCGCGACAGCACCAGGGTGAAGAGGAAGGTGGCGACGATCACCAGGCCGGCGAGCCCCCAGTCCCGCCCCGCCTGCGGCGCCCCGACCTCGAACAGCGCCAGCCCGATCAGCGCGATGACCGGCCCGATGGTCACCGGCCCGACGAAGCGCCGCAGCCGCCCGAGGAGCGTCGAGTAGCCCACCGCCGCCTCGGCCACCGCGCCGCCCAGGATCGCCCCGGCGATGTACTGCATGCTCTCCGCCCCGCCGCCGGTCGCCGCGACGATGGCGAAGAACGGCCCGAGGAAGGCGAACGACACCCCCTGCACGATCGGCAGCCGCGTCCCGAACCGCACCTGGAGCCAGGTCGCGATCCCCGAGCAGATCATCACCGACGAGACGAGGAGCGCGATCTCGTCCGCCCCCATCCCCATCGCCGGCCCGAGGAGCAGCGGCACGGCGATCGTCGCGCCGAACATGGTCAGCACGTGCTGAGCGGCGAGCCCCACCGCCTTCGGCCACGGGCGGGGGACCTCGTCGACGCGGTAGAGGACGTCGGGGGGCAACGGGGGGACGGTCCGGGGCGGTTTCAGCGGGTCAGCAGCCAGACGACGACGAGGATCGCCGCCGCGACGGCGCCGAGGAGCCATGGCCGGGCGGAGGGCGGAACGAGCTCCTGCCACAGGCCCTGGGCGAAGCGGGCGGCGAACGCGGTCGAGGTCGGGGCCGCCGGAGCGGGTGGTGCGGTCGACTCTGCGGCCGACCGGCCGGCGTGGATCTCGCCATCGCCGGAGCCCAAGCGCTCCGCTCCCTCGGGGGACGAGGATGCGCTCCCGTCGTCGCTCGTCGTCGCCGGCCGCGCCTCGTGGTCACCCGTTCCGGCGCCCGCTGAACCCCCGCTCGTCGTCCCCCGCGCCGCCAACTGCCTTTCCAGCCCCTCCAGCCCCTGCCGGGCGATCACCTTCGCCGAGCTGTCGAGGAGGCGCTGGCCGACTCCGGCGATCCGCCCGCCGACCTGGGCGTCGAGGTCGTAGTGGACGACCGTGGCCGCGCCGCCGTCGGCCTCCTCCAGGCGCACCTCGCCCTCGCCGGTGAGGAAGCCGCTGGCGCCCTGGCCGGCGAGCCTCATGTGGTAGCGCTCGGGGGGCTGGAGGTCGCTCATCTCCAGAGTGCCCTCGAACTGGCCGCGCACCGGGCCGATCGCCACCGTCAGGGCGCCGGCGAAGGCGCCGTCGCCGGTCGTCTCCAGGCGCTCGCAGCCCGGCAGCGTGCGGGAGAGGACCGCGGGGTCCATCAGCGCGTCCCAGACCACCGGCCGCGGGTGGGCGAGGCGATGGCTGCCGGCGAGCTTCACGCCGCCACCTCCCGGCCGCCCGCCGCGCCGCCACCTGCCCGTGCCGCCTCGACCAGCTCCCACAGCCGGCTCGGCTTGAGCGGGATCTCGCGGATCTCGAGCCCGGGCACGAGCGGCGCCAGCGCGTCCTCGAGCGCCTGGGCGAAGAGCGGGCCGACCGGGATCGCCCCCGCCTCGCCGGCGCCCTTCGTGCCCAGCTCGTTCAAGGGCGACGGCGTCTCCTGGTGGCCGACCTCGATCGGCGGCACGTCGAGGGCGGTGGGGAGGAGGAAGTCCATGAACGAGGCGTTCAAGAGCTGGCCGGCGTCGTCGAAGACCAGTTCCTCGAGCCAGGCGTTGCCGATCCCCTGCGCGACGCCGCCGTGCACCTGGCCCTCGACGAGGGTGGGGTTGAGGAGGCGGCCGCAGTCGTGGACGACGACGTACTTCTCGACCGTCACCTGCATCGTCTCCGGGTCGACGTGCAGGACGCAGGCGTGGGCGCCGCTCGCGGTGGCGCCGCGCTGCGGGCCGAAGTAGCGGGTGGCCTCGAGCCCCGGCTCGGTGCCGGGGGCGACCGCGCCGCGCAGCGGGTTGGCGGCGACGGCGAGCTCGCCCAACGGGATCGCCCGCGCCGGGTCCGCCTTGACGCGCGCCGCGCCGCCGGCCAGCTCGACCTCGCCGGCCTCCACTCCCATCTGCTCCGCCGCCAGCGCCAGCGCCTTGTCGCGCACCGCCCGCGCCGCCGCCAGCACCGCGTTGCCGGCGACCACCGCGCCGCGGCTGGCGAAGGTCCCGGTGCCCCAGTGGAACTGGTCGGAGTCGCCGGTCACCACGTCGACGTCCTCCACCGCCACCCCGAGCTGGTCGGCGGCGATCTGCGCCAGCACCGTGTAGTGCCCCTGCCCCTGGGTGCCGATGCCGGTGACCACGCTGACCTTGCCGCTCGCTTGCACCTGGACGCGGGCGCCCTCGAACGGGCCGATGCCGGTGCCCTCGACGTAGCACACGCAGCCGACGCCGACCAGCTCGCCGGCCGCCCGCCGCCGCGGCTGCTCGTCGCGCAGGAAGCCCTCCCAGCCGATCCGCTCCAGGCACTGCTCGAGGAGCGGCAGGTAGTCGCCGCTGTCGTAGGTCAGCGGCGTGAAGTCCTGGTAGATGATCTCGTGCTCGACGGGGAAGTCGTCGGGGTGGAGGAAGTTCCGGCGGCGGATCTCCAGCCGGTCGATCCCCAGCTCGCGCGCCGCGAGGTCGAGCAGCCGCTCGATGACGAACACCCCGTGCTGCCGCCCGGCGCCGCGGTAGGGGGTGACGATCGGCTTGTTGGTGAACACCGCCCGGAACTCGCTGTCGTAGGCCGGCACCCGGTAGGGGCCGATCAGCGTGCACTGGCTGTTGAGCGGCACGGTCAGGCCATACGGGTCGTAGGCGCCGGTGTCGTGGAGGAAGCGGTCGGCGACGCCCAGGATGCGGCCGTCGGCGTCGAGCGCGATCTCGGCGTCGTGGATCTGGAGGCGCTCCTGGGTGGTGGCATAGAAGTTCTCGGACCGGTCCTCGATCCACTTCACCGGCCGTCCGAGCCGGATCGCCGCCCAGGGGATCACCACCTCCTCGGGGTAGAACATCATGATCTTCGGCCCGAAGCCGCCGCCGATGAACGGCGCCACCAGCCGCACCTGGTGCTCGGAGAGGCCGAGCATGGCGGCCAGGCCGTTGCGCACCGGGATCGGCGCCTGGGTGGTGTCCCACACGGTGAGGCGGTCGGCGCGGGCGTCCCACCAGGCGACGACGCCGCGGTTCTCGATCGCCGCCGCGGTGCCGCGGTCGTAGCGGAAGCGGCGGCGGACGACGTGCGCCGCGCCGGCGCGCGCCGCCTGGTAGTCGCCCTTCCGCTGGTGGACGCGGGCGGCCTCGTTCGAGTCGAGGTCCTCGTGGACCAGCGGCGCGCCGGGGGCGAGCGCCGCCTCGAGGTCGACCACGGCCGGCAAGGGCTCCCAGTCGACCCGCACCCGCTCCCCGGCGTCCTCGGCGAGGTAGCGGCTGTCGGCGACCACCAGCGCCAGGGGCTCGCCCACCTGCCGCGCCTTGCCGCGGGCGAGCGGCACCTGACAGCGCTGGTGAAAGGTCATGCCGGGGACCGGCGGCGGCGGCACCAGGAGCGGCCCGGGCTGCCAGTAGTCGCCGAGGTCGTCGGCCGTCCACACCGCCGCCACCCCCGGCAGCGCCCGTGCCGCCGAGGCGTCGATCGCGCGGATGCGGGCGTGGGCGTGGGGGCTCCGGACGAAGTGGGCGTGGAGCATTCCGGGGAGCGCCACGTCGTCGACGAAGAGCGCCCGGCCGGTGAGGAGCCGCGGGTCCTCGCTCCGTTTCGTCGAGGTGCCGATGTGGCTCACGCGCTACCTCTCCCCGCCGTCCCGCTCGACGAAGGCGACGAAGCGCGCGAAGGCCGCCTCGCCGCCGGCGAAGCGGAACGGGAAGCAGCCCACCCACACCCGCTGGTCGAGCACCTGGTCGATCATCCCGCCCACGTTCTCGGCGTGGAAGACGCCGTGCGGGAAGAGCTTGACGTGCATGCACTGGTAGTCCTCGGGCCACGGCATCGCCTCGGCGAGCGACCTGCCGATCGCCTTCTCCACCTCCGGGACGAGGTCCGGACGCGCCTTCCGCACGTTGGTGTTGAACGGGTGGTCGGCGGCGATGCAGTCGACCGCCAGCCAGCGGATGCCGCGGTCGAGCACCCACTCGACGAAGCGCCCGGTCGGCCCGGGGTGGCGGAGGAAGAGGCGCGGCAGGTCCGGCTCGTGGGCGCCGGGCTCGACGACGTTCCGCACCGGGCAGGGGGTCTCCTTGTGCCAGTCCTCGTTGTAGAAGCGGTGGTAGCCGGTGTGGATGATCAGGATGTCCCCGCGCTCGATGGCGATGCCGGTCTTCCGCTCCCACTCCTCGAAGTGCTCGGGGCCGTAGATCTGGTAGTCGCCGATCCCGAACTGCGTCAGGTCGACGACGCAGGCCGGCCCGACCAGCGTCTCGATCGGGATGCCGGCCACGTCCGACCCCGGGTCGTAGAAGTGGATCGGCGAGTCGAGGTGGGTGGCGATGTGGTTGGTCGTCGAGATGAGCTGCGCGTTGACCCCCTCGAACGCCATCCGCTTGACCCACTTCACCGTCGGCCCCTCGTAGAAGGCGAACGACGGCGAGTTCATCGAGAAGTTCTGCGACAGGTCGAGCACCCGCACCCGCGACAGGTCGTAGGGGACGTGCATCAGGTTTCCTCCTCCTCGGGATCGAGATAGCGGTCGGCCCAGGCGACCAGCGCCTGCTCGAAGATCGCCGCCGGCGGCCGCACCAGCCCGGCCCCGATCTGCCCCACCCCCGGCTCCCTGTGGGCGATGCCGGTGTTGACCCGCGGCGTGATCCCCAGCTCGACGACGCGGCGGACGTCGATCCCCACCGGCGTGCCGCGGAAGCCGAGCGCCGGGATGGTGAAGTGGCGGTGCTCGGCGACGGTGATCTCGTACATCTCGAGCGTGGCGGCGACGGCGTCGTCCGGGCTGCCGCCGACGAAGGTGACGATCGCCGGCGCCGCCGCCATCGCGAAGCCGCCCAGGCCGACCGTCTCGGTGATCGTCGAGTCGCCGACGTCGGGGTTGGCGTCGGCGGCCCCGAAGCCGGCGAAGAAGAGCCCCTCCGGCACCGCCGCCGGGGCGGTGAACCAGGCGTCGCCCAGGCCGCTGACCCGGATGCCGAAGTCGGTGCCGTTCCGCGCCATCGCCGAGACCACCGTCGAGCCCTCCACCCCGTGCGCCGCGTCCGCCATCGCCTTGGCGGCGGCCATCAGCGGGTTGAGGACGGAGAGCGCGTTGTCGCCGAGGAAGGCGAGCGCGCGGGCGGCGACGGCGCGGTCGACGGCGGCGGCGGCGAGGCGCGGCGCCAGCGCCCGCGTGAAGAGGAGCGACCCCGCCTTGTTGCGGTTGTGCCCCTCGTCGCCCATGTGGAGCGCCTCGGCGGCGAGCGCGCGGAGGTCGAGCGGATCGCCGTCGGCGAGCGCGCGGCCGAGGAGGCTGGCCAGCTCGTCGTTCATCCAGCGCAGGCGGTCGAGCACCTCCGGGGCGTAGGCGCCGTAGCGCAGCACCTTGCCGTAGCCCTCGTTGAGCCCGGAGACGGCGCGCCCGCCGTGGGTCGCGTCCTCGACCACGTAGACCGCCATCGACGGCGAGATCACCCCCGCCATCGGCCCGACCGCGCCGTGGTGGTGGCAGGGGTCCAGCGTGATGCCGCGACCCCGGGCGAGCATGCGCTCGGCGTCCTCGGGCGAGTCGGCCAGCCCCTCGAAGACCATGGCCGCCTGCAGGC
>DATABP010000544.1:0-5337 GCA_036259515.1 Thermoanaerobaculia bacterium
GCCCCCGTCCCGCCGCCGCCCGACGTGCTGCCGCAGCCGGCCGGCCCCGAGCCCGACGGCCTGGCGGCGCGGATCGCCGGCGGCGCCGTCTACCGCGTCGCCGGCTTCGCCTACCTCGCGAGCCTCCTCTACATCGGCCTCTGGCGCGGGCTGCCGCGGCGGCCGAAGCTCCAGGCCTACGCCCAGTTCGTCGGCGACCTCCTGCTGATCACCGCGCTGGTCTACTCGACCGGCGGCATCGCCAGCTCGTTCTCGATCTTCTACCTGGTGGTGATCGCCGTCGCCTCGACCCTCCTCGGGCGCGAGGCGGGGTTCACCGTCGCCACCGTCGCCTACGGCTTCTACGCCTTCCTCCAGCTCGCGCTGTTCCACGACTGGCCGTTCCGGCTCGCCAACGCCGGCGAGGCGTCGCTCTCCCGCGTCGCCTACAACCTGGGCGTCCATCTCGCCGCCTTCTACGCGGTGGCGGCGCTGACCTCGATGCTCGCCGGCCGCGCCGCCCGCGCCGAGCGCGAGCTCGAGGCCCAGCGCGAGGACCTCGCCGACCTCCAGGTGGTGCACCGCGACGTCATCCAGTCGATCACCTCCGGCCTGGCGACCACCGATCCCGAGGGCCGGGTGACCAGCCTCAACCGCGCCGGCGAGGAGATCCTCGGCACGGCCGAGGGCGAGGTGGTCGGCCGCTCGCTCCAGGAGCTGATCGGCGCCGACCGCTGGGCGGAGCTGATCGCCCACCCCAGCTCCCCCGGCGAGGCGCGGCGCACCGAGATGGAGCTCGCCCGCGACGGCGAGCCGCTCTGCCTCGGGCTCTCGCTCTCGCGGCTGACCGACGCCGCCGGCGCCCACCGCGGCTACAACGTGGTGTTCCAGGACCTCACCCACTGGCGGCGGCTCGAGGAGGAGGTGCGGCTCAAGGACCGCATGGCGGCGGTCGGCGAGCTGGCCGCCGGCATCGCGCACGAGATCGGCAACCCGCTGGCGGCGATCTCCGGCTCGGTGCAGATGCTCGCCGCCGCCGGCGGGGGCGACGCCTCGCAGCGCAAGCTGGTCGACATCCTGCTCAAGGAGAGCCAGCGGCTCGACCGCACGATCAAGGGCTTCCTGCGCTTCGCCCGGCCGCCCGAGCGCTCGATCGTGCGCTTCGACGTCGGCGCTCTCCTCGCCGAGAACTTCGCGCTGCTCGAGAACAGCCCCGAGGTGCGCGAGACGCACCGCCTGGAGCTGGCGCTCGACCCGCCGTCGGTGGAGCTCGACGCCGATCCCGACCAGGTGAGCCAGATCTTCTGGAACCTGGCGCGGAACGCGCTCAAGGCGATGCCGCAGGGCGGCCGGCTGACCGTCGCCGGCGAGGTCGGCGACGGCGTCTTCCGGCTGCGCGTCACCGACACCGGCCGCGGCATGCCGGAGACGCAGCGGGCGAACCTCTTCCACCCCTTCCAGAGCTTCTTCGACGGCGGCACCGGCATCGGCATGGCGATCGTCTACCGCATCGTCGAGGAGCACGGCGGGCGGATCGAGGTCGACAGCGCGCCCGGCCGCGGGACGACGATCACCGTCGAGCTGCCGCGGGCCTCGGGAAGGGCCGAGCCGGTGGCGGCCGCCACCTTCGTCCGCGGCGGGGAGGGACGGCGATGAGCGTCCCGCCGCGCCCGCGGGCGCGCATGCTGGTGGTCGACGACGAGGAGAGCCTGCTCGAGTTCCTGGCGCTCCTCTTCCGCGAGGAGGGCTACGAGGTCGACGTCGCCTCCTCGGTGAGCGAGGCGCGCGAGCGGATCGCCCGCGACTACGACCTCTGCCTCTGCGACGTGCTGATGCCCGACGGCAGCGGCCTCGACCTGGTGCGCGAGATCCGCGCCGCCGAGCGGCCGACGGCGGTCGTCGTGATGACCGCCTACACCTCGACGAAGTCGGCGATCGAGGCGATGAAGGCCGGCGCCTTCGACTACGTCTCGAAGCCGTTCGACGTCGAGGAGCTCAAGGTGATCTGCCGGCGGGCGCTCGAGCAGGCCGAGCTCGAGGACGAGAACGTCTACCTGCGCCGCGAGCTGGCGCAGCGCTACACCTTCTCGAACATCATCGGCAAGAGCGCCCCGATGCAGGCGATCTTCGCGCTCGTCGAGCGGGTGGCGCGCACCGGATCGACGGTGCTCGTCGCCGGCGAGAGCGGCACCGGCAAGGAGCTGATCGCGCGCGCCATCCACTTCGCCTCGCCGCGCGCCCCCCGCCGGTTCCTGTCGATCAACTGCGGCGCGATGCCGGAGAACCTGCTCGAGTCCGAGCTCTTCGGCCACGAGCGCGGCGCCTTCACCGGCGCGGTGC
Organism: Thermoanaerobaculia bacterium; assembly: GCA_036259515.1. Taxonomy (GTDB): domain Bacteria; phylum Acidobacteriota; class Thermoanaerobaculia; order Multivoradales; family JBCCEF01; genus DATABP01. The sequence continues at coordinate 2,320 of DATABP010000544.1, forward strand.
GCGAGAAGAAGGGCCTCTTCCAGGAGGCCGACGGCGGCACGCTGTTCCTCGACGAGATCGGCGACATGGACGCGTCGATGCAGGTCAAGCTGCTGCGCGCGCTCCAGGAGAAGACGGTGCGCAAGGTGGGCGGCAACGTCGAGGAGCCGGTCGACGTGCGGATCATCGCCGCCTCGAACCGGGACCTCGAGCAGGCGGTCGCCCGCGGCGACTTCCGCGAGGACCTCTACTACCGCATCAACGTCATCCCCCTCCGCCTGCCGCCCCTCCGCGAGCGCCGCGAGGACATCCCGCTCCTCGTCGAGTTCTTCCTCGACAAGTACGCCCGCGAGCTGGGGGTCGCGCCGAAGCGCATCTCGGTCGAGGCGATGCGCGCGCTCGAGGCCTACCACTGGCCGGGGAACGTGCGCGAGCTGGAGAACGTCGTCGAGCGCACCCTGACGCTGGCTCCCGGCGACACCCTGCGCCGCGACGACCTGCCGCCCCAGGTGCTCGCCGGCCGCCGCGGCGGCCCGGCCGCCGTCGACCTCCCCGACGAGGGCCTCGACCTCGAGGCCTACCTCGACGGCGTGCGCGCCGACCTCATGCGCCAGGCCCTCGACCGCACCGGCGGCGTCCAGACCCGGGCGGCGGAGCTCCTCGGGATGAGCTTCCGCTCGTTCCGCTACTACGCGAAGAAGGCGGGGATCGGCGGCGACGAGGCCTGAGCGGGCGGACGGCCGCCGCGGAGGGAGGCCGCTACGGGGCGGCGGCGGTCGTCGCGCCGCCCGGGCCGGCGCCGGCCTCGAGCGCCAGCTCCGTCACCCACAGGCCGTAGCCGGCGGTGCCGAGGAGCAGCCGTCCGTCGTGGACGGCGGCGGCGGAGACGTCGCGCGGGCGGACCGGGAGCGGCACCGGGTGGAGACGGCCGGTGGCGGCGTCGGCCAGCGCGGCGCCGTCGGCGGAGACGACCAGGGCGGCGAAGCGGTCGTCGCCGGTGGCGAGCGCGCGGTCGGCGCCGGAGGCGAAGCGCACCCACGAGCGGTCGAGGCCGCCGCCGCGCAGCCACAGGCCGTCCTCGGCCCACAGCAGGAGGCCACGGCCGGCCGGCGCGATGCGGCCGGTGGCGGTCGGCGCCTCCAGCGCGTAGTGGGTGCCGTCGGCGAGCCGGTACAGGCTCTCGCCGTCGCCCAGCCACAGCTCGTCGCCCGCCAGCGCCGCCGACTTCGCCGGCGCCTGGCGGGACTCGAGCGGGGCGAAGCGCGGGCCGGCGAGCTCCCAGAAGCCGCCGGCGGTGCGCACGATCAGCCGCTCGGGCGACGACAGCACCTGCTCGACCCGCCCGGGGCCCAACTCGCCGACCATCCGCCAGGCGTCGCCGCGGCTCTCCCACAGGCCGCGCTCGGTGGCGGCGTAGAGCGCCGGTCCGTGGGCGGCGAGGTCGAGCACGGTCGGCAGAGGCGAGGGCTCGGCGGAGAAGCGCAGGCCGTCGCGCGAGCCGTAGACGCCGGAGGCGAGGCCGGCGTTGTTGACCGCCGCGAGCACCCGGCGCTCGGAGGCGAGCAGCGCCGCCACCCGCACGTTGGTCATCCCGGTCGCCCGCCGCTCGAAGCTGGCGCCACCGTCCTCCGACACCCAGACGCCGGAGCCCTCGGTCGCCACCCAGACGCGCTCGGGCCGCCGCGGGTGCCAGGCGATCTCGAAGACCGACAGCCCCTTGGGGCCGATCCGCGCCCAGGTGCGGCCGTCGTCGTCCGAGACGTGGAGGCCGTCGGTGGTGCCGGCGAGGAGCTTGCCCGAGGGCAGCGCCGCGAACGCCGGCGTGCGGCGGTCCTCGAAGCCCTGCTGGAAGCGCTGCCAGCTCTCGCCGCGGTCGGTCGACTGATAGACCCAGCCGCAGGTCGAGGCCCACAGCACCTCCGGCGCGCCGGGGACCGGCACCAGGGTGAAGACCTCGCTGTCCGGCACCATGCCGGTGTAGAGGCCGCGCCAGGTGGCGCCGCCGTCCTCGCTCTTGTAGGCGCGCTGCCAGGTGCCGGCGATCACCGTCTCCGGCTCCGGCCCGACCAGCAGGCTGGTGACCTTGTAGATCTCCGGCAGGTGCTCGCTCACCCGCCGCCAGGTGGCGCCGGTGTCGTCGCTGCGCCAGACCCCGGTCAGCGTGCCGGCGTAGACGCGCCCCGGCCGCCCCGGCACCGTCGACAGGGTGTAGACGCGGGTGTCGGACAGGCCCTCGCGGTAGGTCCAGGAGGCGCCGCCGTCGTCGCTGAAGGCGACCAGGCCGCCGCCCCACAGGCCCCACAGCGCCGCCCACAGCCGGCCCGGGCGCACCTCGTCCCACACCAGGTCGGACACCACCCAGCCGGGGAAGGCCACCTCGACGACGCCGGGGCTGCGCCAGGTCTCGCCGCCGTCGCGCGAGACGTAGACGTGGCCGTGGGTGGTGCCGGCGTAGACGATCTCGGGGTCGTCCGGCGCCGGCGCCAGGCTGCGCACGTCGCCGCCGTAGAGGGCGGCCTTGGTCCACGGACCGGCGAGGACGGCCTGGGCGGCGGCCGGCGCGGCGGCGGCGAGCGCCAGCAGCACGGCGGGCAGGAGGGTGGCGAGGCGGGCGGGCAAGCGGCGGATCACGACGACTCTTCCCTCCGGTAGCGGGACTGGAGCACCTCGGCGAGGACGCCGATGGCGATCTCCCCCGGCGCGTCGCCGCCGATCGGCAGCCCGATCGGCGCCCGAAGCGGCAGCCCGGCGAGCGAGAGCCCACGGCCCTCGACCTCCTCGACGACGCGCTCGATCTTGCGGCGGCTCCCCATCAGTCCCAGGTAACGCAGCCGCGGCGGCCGGCGCTCGGCCAGCGCCGCGACGGCGGCACAGTCGGTCTCCCAGCAGCGGCTGACCACGGCCGCGTAGATCTCGCGGGCCGCGAACGGCTCCAGGTGCCCGCCGCCGTAGTCGCCGTGCCGTCCATCGAACGGGGGAAGGGGAGCAAACCGCGTGCCTTCGGGGAAGAGCGCCGGGTCGCGGAAGTCGGCGCGGTCG
>DATABP010000545.1:0-3724 GCA_036259515.1 Thermoanaerobaculia bacterium
CTCGCCGGCGCCGAGGTGGCGCGCACTCCGGAGGGCGAGCTGCCGGAGGGGGTGTTCGACCTGGCGCCCGACCTCCTCCCCGGGCGCAAGGCGATCGTGCTCCTGCCGCCGGCGGAGACGGTGCTCACCGGCCGCGTCCGCTTCGACACCCTGGTCGCCCGCCCCGACGTGGCGCGGGTCGAGATGCGGCTCGACGGCGAGCGGGTGGAGACGATCGGCCGGCCGCCGTTCGAGGCGCGGATCGACCTCGGCGCCGTGCCGCGCCCGCGCACCGTCGAGGCGGTGGCGCTCGACGCCGAAGGCCGCGAGCTGGGGCGCGACGCGGCGGTGGTCAACGCCGGCGCCGGCAGCTTCCGGGTGCGGCTGATCGAGCCGCGGGCGGCCGACGCCGTCGGGCCGGTCGACGTCGAGGCGGAGGTCGACCTGCGTCCCGACGACCACCTCGACCGGGTGGAGATCGCCTGGAACGACGAGCTCGTCGCCACCCTCTACCAGCCGCCGTTCCGCCAGCGCGTCCGCGTGCCGGCCGACGCGCCGGTGGGCTACGTCTCGGCGACCGCCTTCCTCGCCGACGGCTCGACCGCCGAGGACGTCGTCTTCCTCAACGGCCCGGGCGGCGACGAGCGGGTGGAGGTGCGGCTGGTCGAGCTGCCGGCGGTGGTGGTCGATCCGGCGGGGCGGCCGGTCGGCGGGCTCGGCGCGGCGGACTTCCGGGTGGTCGAGGAGTCCGGGCCGCAGGAGATCGCCGCCGTCCACGACGGCTCGGGGCAGCCGCTCTCGGTGGGGCTGCTCCTCGACTCGTCCGCCTCGATGGCCGACCTGATGCAGCGCACCCAGATCGCCGCCGTCGACTTCCTCTACACCACGCTCGACGAGGGCGACCGCGCCTTCCTCGTCGACTTCGACTCGACGCCGCGGCTCGCCGCGCCGCTGACCTCCGACCTCGCCGCCCTCGGCGCCGCCGTCGTCGACTCCCGCGCCGACGGCTGGACCGCGCTCTGCGACGCGCTGGTCTTCTCGCTGGTCGAGATCCAGGAGGTGCGCGGGCGGCGGGCGCTGGTGGTGCTCTCGGACGGCGTCGGCCGGGAGGAGCGGGTCGGCTTCGCCACCTGCCTGCGGCTGGTGCGCCGCGTCGGGGTGCCGATCTACCTCGTCGTCCTCGACCGCGACGGCGCGGGGGCTCGGCAGGCCGAGAAGGTCGAGGAGATCGCCGCCGCCTCGGGCGGGCGGGTGTTCTTCGTCGCCGACCCCGAGCGGCTGGGCGGCGTTTACCGCGCGATCGGCGAGGAGCTGGCGCGGCAGGTGCTGGTCACCTACTCCCCCGACCCGCCGCCCGAGTCGGGCTCCGGCTTCCGGCGGGTGACCCTGGAGGTGGTGCCGCCGGGGCTGACCGCGCGGACGGTGGCGGGGTACTACCCGTGAGCCGTTCGGCTAACGCGGCTCGCCCGGCTCGGTGACCGTCAGCCGCCGGCCGATCGGCGGCGACTCGATCGTCTGCCGGGCGCCGGAGGGCCACGCCACCTCGACGCGGTCGACCTTCGTCGCCTCGCCGAGCCCGAACCACAGCGGCAGGTCGCTCTGCGCGAGGTAGCCGCTCTTGCCGTCCATCGGCTCCATCTGCTCGAGGCCGCCGGCGACGACGGTGACCACTGCGCCCAGGCCGCCCTTGTTCGAGCGGGTGCCGACGAGGTCGACCTCGATCCAGCGCACCGGCCGGCGGCCGGAGAGGTCGGAGACCAGCACCTGGGGCGGGCCGTTGAACTCGTTGGTCACCACGTCGAGGTCGCCGTCGCCCTCGAGGTCGAAGATCACCGACGAGCGGCTGCTCTTCGCGGCGACCACCTCGACCGGGCCGGAGAGGCCGCGGCACAGCGGGTGGACGCCGTCCGCCGCCGCCTCGGTGGCGCCGCCGAGCTCCTGCCAGGTCCAGCGCAGGTCGGCGGCGGCCGGCGGCGCGGCGTCCTCGTCGTCCCCCTCGGCGCGCCGGGGGCAGTCGATCTCGAACCACGGCTGGGTGAGCTCGGCGCGCGGCTCCACCCCGACGATCAGCTCGGCGTCGCGGAAGCGGCGGCCGCGGTCGTTGAGCAGCACCGAGTCGAGCCCGTAGCGGAAGGGGTAGCTCATCCCGGCGGTGACGAAGACGTCCTCCCAGCCGTCGGCGTTCAGGTCGTCGACCGAGATCCCCCAGGGCCAGAAGGTCTCGGCGCCGATCGCGTCCGAGACCTCCTCGAAGCCGCCCTCCGCCGTCGCCTGGAAGAAGGCGTTGCCGAGGATGTTGTCGTCGACCCCGGCGAGCATGCGGTCGCCCTGGACGCGCGGGTACTTCTCCTTCTCGCGCTCGGGCGGCAGCTCCTCGGCCATGTCGGAGTGCATGTCGGTGACGTAGAGGTCGAGCCGGCCGTCGCGGTTCCAGTCGAACGCCTCGACCCCCATCGAGCCGGGCGGCGTGCGCGGGAAGAAGCGCTCGCTGCGGTCGACGAAGAACTCGCCGCGCACGTTCTGCCAGAAGCGGTCGCTGCCCTGCATCGAGAGCACGTAGAGGTCGGTCCAGCCGTCGCCGTCGAGGTCGGCGGCGGCGGCGTCGCCGCTCCACGAGCGGTCGACGAGGAGCGCCTGCTGCGAGACGTCGCGGAAGCGGCCGCCCTCGTTCCGGTAGAGGACGCTCGCCTCGGCGAGCTCGGGCCGGGTGTGCGCGGCGAAGGCGTTGTCGCGGCCGACGTAGTAGCCGCCGGGGCCGACCTCGTCGGTGGTGTAGCGGCCGACGTTGACCAGGAAGAGGTCGACCCAGCCGTCGCGGTCGTAGTCGAAGAACACCGCTCCCGACGAGTGGCCGCTGTAGGCGAGGCCGGCCGCCACGGTGACCTCGGTGAAGCGGCCGCCGCCGTCGTTGCGGAAGAGCGCGTTGCCCTTGCGCACGGTGGTGACGAAGAGGTCGGGGTCGCCGTCGTTGTCGACGTCGACGAAGGAGGCGCCGACGCTGACGCGGTCGCGCATTCCGAGGCCGGAGCGCTCCGTCCAGTCCTCGAAGCGGCCGCCGCCGGCGTTGCGCCACAGCTCGTTGGCGCCGAGCTGGGTGGTGAAGTAGAGGTCGGTGCGGCCGTCGCCGTCGACGTCGGCCGCCGCCACCGCGTTGCCGTGGTCGTAGTGGACCGGCTTGTAGGCGCGGCCGGCGTCGTCGACCATGCGGTGGCGGAAGGCGATGCCGCTCGCGGCGAGGCGGTCGGCGAAGCGGAGGTCGGCGGGGACGCCGAAGGAGGGCAGGGTGGCGAGCTGCGCCTCCTCGCGCGCCGGGAGGTGGTCCTCGCCCATGTCGGTGGGCACCTGGAGGACGGTCGGCCGCGGCGGCGGGGCCGGCGGCTCCTCGGCCGGCTGGGCGGCGGCCGTCGGCGCCGGGGGCGAGGCGGCGAGGAGGGCCGCGGCGAGGAGCAGGGTGGCGGGCTGCGGACGGCTGGGGCGGGCGGTGACGGGCATGAAGCGTCCTCTCGGTGCGTTGTGCGTGCGCGGCGGGGGAGCGGGTTCCGGTGAGCGGTTCCGTGGCCTCCGTCGAAGCTTCCCGGAGTCTCGGCATGCCGCCTCGGTCGTCCCGCAGAAGCCTCACTCCCGGCGACGGGAGCCGCAACGCGCCGCCGGCGGTGCGCATTCTCGCCCGCGGCGTCTTCCTCGCCGCCGTGCTGACCGCCGCCCTCGCCGCGGCCGCGGCCGAGCCGGCGCCGGACGCCGATCC
>DATABP010000546.1:0-3162 GCA_036259515.1 Thermoanaerobaculia bacterium
GCGCCGGATCGCCGCATGAGACTCCGCCCGTCCCACCCGCGACCCGCCCCGCTGGCGCTCCTCGCGCTCGCCGGCCTGCTCCTCGCCGCCGGCGCCGCCTGCCGCACCGCCGGCCCCCGCGCGCCCGAGGCGCAGCGCGGCGTCGCCTCCTGGTACGGGCCGAAGTTCCACGGCCGGCTGACCGCCAACGGCGAGCGCTACGACATGCACCAGATGACGGCGGCGCACCGCACGCTGCCGTTCGGCACCCTGGTCGAGGTGGTCAACCTCGACAACGGCCGCCGCGTGGAGGTGCGGATCAACGACCGCGGCCCGTTCGCGCACGGGCGGATCATCGATCTCTCCTTCGGCGCGGCGCAGGCGATCGGGCTGGTCGGGCCGGGGACGGCGCCGGTGGAGGTGCGGGTGGTGACGCCGGAGGTGGCGCCCGAGGACCGTCCGTTCGCCCACGTGCGCTACACGGTGCAGGTGGGCGCCTTCCGCGAGGCGACCCGGGCGGCGGCGCTCCAGGACGAGCTCGCGGCGCTCTTCCCCGACGCCGTGGTGCGCGCCGACGGCGGCTGGCACCGGGTGCAGGTGGGGGCCTTCGACTGGCGCCGCCGCGCCGAGTCGGCGCGCCGCGAGCTGGCGCGGCGCGGCTACACCGCCCTGGTGGTGCCGCTCCTCCCCGAGACGCTCTGACGGACCGGCCCGGCTACGGGCGCCGGACGGCGCGCCGGCCTCAATCGATCGGCTCGGGCGCCGACACCTCGACGTCCACCCCCGGCGAGGCGTGGACCAGCGGCTCGCCGGTGACCTCGAAGCCGGCGCGGTGGACCAGCTCGTCCTCGAGCTCGACGAGTTCGGCGGCGTGCACCGGGTAGTCCTCGTGGAGCACGCGGGCGCGGAACAGGCTGCCGCGGCTCTCGGCGAACAGCACGTAGCGCTCGATCAGGAACTCGTCGAGGGTGCCGGGGGCGACCGGCGTGCCCCGCCCCGGCGCCGGCCGCCAGACGGCGCGGCAGCGGGCGCCGCCGTCGCGCCGCTCGGAGACGAAGGTGACGTCGCCGCCGGCGCCGTCGCGGGTCAGCCGCACGTCGGCGGCGAAGTAGGGCAGCCGGTAGAGGAGCTTGGCGCTCTCCACCGCCAGGCGGCTGTCGGCGTCGAGGCTGAAGAACCAGATCCCCGGCTCGCCGTCCGGCCCGCGCACGTAGGTGCGCACGTTGACCTCGCCGAAGGTGGACACCAGCGGCGCCGGCGGCAGCGCGGGCGGCCGCACCCGCTCGACGCGGAACGGCACCAGCCCGATCCAGGCGGCGCCGCCGTGGACGTCCACCTCGAGCGGCGCCGGCAGCCGGGCGGCGACCTCGTCGCGGTCGACCCGCCAGTGGAGGAACAGCATCTCCCGCCAGTCCTGGCGCATGACCGCGGTGAACTCGTCCGCCGCCGGCTTGCCGGGGCGGGCGGTGACGGGCTCGGCGTACGTCGTCGTCATCGGCATCACCTCCTCGCCCCCGGCGCATGCAGCCGCCGCGCCCGGCGGCAGCCCACTTGCACTCTCCGCCCGCGAAGCCCTGCGGAATCGACCGCAGGGAGACGACCGCAAGACCAGGAGACGGCTCATGCAGATCGACAGCTTGGACACCCTCTTCCTCCACGAGCTGAAGGATGCCTACGACTTCGAGCACCGCATCCTCGACGGGCTCGAGGAGATGGAGAAGGCCGCCGACGCCAAGCCGCTGGCGCAGGCGTTCCGCCAGCACCACGAGCAGACGCGGCGGCAGATCGAGCGCCTGGAGAAGGTGTTCGAGGAGTGCGGCGAGAGCCCGGAGCGCGAGCCCTGCGACGGCATCCAGGGGATCTTGAAGGAGGGCGCCGAGATCGCCGGGGCGAAGGGCGACCCGGCGGCCAAGGACGCCGCCCTGATCGGCGCCGCCCAGCGCGTCGAGCACTACGAGATCGCCGCCTACGGCACGCTCCGCGCCTTCGCCGAGCAGCTCGGCTTCGCGCGCTCGGCGAAGCTCCTCCAGGAGACCCTCGACGAGGAGTCCGAGACCGACGAGCGGCTGACCCGGCTGGCGGTCGAGAACGTCAACCGGCAGGCGGCGGCGGAGGGCGGGCGGCGCGGGGAGTCGCGGGCGGAGGACGACGGGACGGAGGGGATGACGAAGGAGGAGCTGTACGAGAAGGCGAAGGAGCTGGGGGTGGAGGGGCGGAGCCAGATGTCGAAGGAGGAGCTCGCGGAGGAGGTGGGGGCGCGGCGGTAGGCGGGCGAGGCGCGCGGGCCGAGAGGCGGACAAACGGCTGGGCGAGCCGCGTGCGGCCGCGGCGGGGGCGTTCCGGCGGCCCGAACGCCCCCGCCGCTTGCGGGCCGGTGGTGGCCCGGCTCCACCAGGTCAAGAGGGAGGACGGAAAACCCCCGAAACCCGAGAACCCCAAAGCTCCGGACAGGATCAACGGGCGACTTCGGTGGTCTCGCGGCTGACCAGCTTGTTGAAGTTGCTCCTCTCGCCGCCCGCGGTCTGGTCCTGGACGAGGAGGGCCAGGCCGTTCTCGTCGAAGGCGCGGAACCACTCGTCCCAGGTGATCTCCTCGAGGGAGTCCTCGCCGGAGAAGCCGGGGAAGTCGAGGCGGATCATGCCGACGTCGCCGTCGCCGCCGGTCCCCTTGACGCAGGTCGGCTTGGCGTCGCGGCTCTCCGCCCAGCGGCGGATCTCGTCGTGGTCGGTCAGGGGACGGGCGCTGGACATGGTCAGGTCTCCTCGCGGGGTGGCTCGGGTCGCGATCTCCGAAGAGACGCGGCGGCTCCACCCGACGAGGGCAGCAACCCGGGTGCCACGGCGGGGGCGACGAGGAGGGCGGGCAGGGCGGCGGCGAGGTCCGGCGCCAGGCGCAGGGCGGCGAGACGGGCGCGGCCGCGGGGGCCGAGGCGGGCGAGCGTCCAGCGCACCTTGTCGCGCCAGCGCGCGTCGCCGTGGAAGCGGCGGTAGCCGTGGGAGTTGAGGACGAGGAAGGAGAGGGCGTCGGCCTCTTCGAGGAGCGCCAGGCCGGCGGCGCGGCCGGCGGGCGCCGCGGGGGCGTCGTGGGCGGCGATCAGCTCGGCCGCCCGGCGGGCGGTCGACGGATCGACCGGCGTCGCGGCGAGGAGCGCGGCGGCGGCGCGGGCGCTCGCCTCGGCGTGGC
>DATABP010000547.1:0-1972 GCA_036259515.1 Thermoanaerobaculia bacterium
GACCTCGAAGATCACCTGCCGCGGCGGCGCGGTCGGCGCGCGCCGGGGCGCCGGCGGAGGCGCCGCGATGAGGCCCGGCGCGCCGACCGCGCCGCCGCGGCAGGTGATCTTCGAGGTCACCCCCGAGATCTTCGCCAGCGACACCGGCGGCAGCTTCTCCTTCCCGCTGGTCGCCGAGGGGCGGAGCTACCTCGAGACCGCCGACTACGACGAGATGCGCTTCGTCTTCTCGGTGTGGCACCCGTCGAACCAGCGCTCGATCGACCTCGACCGCGCCTACGTCGAGCTCCGCGCCTCGTTCGACCCGGAGCACGAGCACTTCACCAAGATCGCCGAGATCGAGCCGGTGGTGCCCGCCTACGGCGGCGGCGAGACCTTCGACGGCTGGATCGTGCTGCCGGTGCTCGGCCCGATCGGGGCGTTCCTCCTGGTCGGCAGCGGCTTCGACCCGCGCGCCCGCATCCAGGTGCGCGCCAGCGCCTGGTTCGTGCCTTGAATGCGTCCCTGACGCGATGACGCACCACGAGCTGCTCGCCGGGATCGCCCAGCCGGCCACGACGAAGATCGTGCTCCTGGTGCTCGACGGCGTCGGCGACCTGCGCACCGCCGAGCAGCCCGAGACGCCGCTCGAGCGGGCGCGGACGCCCCACCTCGACCGCCTCGCCGCCGGCGGCTCGCTGGGCCGCATCCTGCCGGTGGCGCCGGGGGTGACGCCGGGGAGCGGGCCCGGGCACCTGGCGCTCTTCGGCTACGACCCGGCGGCGGCGGAGCACGACGTCGGCCGCGGCGTGCTCGAGGCGCTGGGGGTGGAGCTCGAGGTGCGGCGCGGCGACGTCCTGGCGCGCGGCAACTTCGCCACCGCCGACGCCGGGGGCCACCTGACCGACCGCCGCGCCGGCCGGCCGCCGACCGAGGAGGGCCGGCGGCTGACCGCGGCGATGCAGCGCGCGGTCGACGAGGCGGCCGCCGCCGGCGAGATCGCCGGGGTCGAGGCGACGCTCGCCGCCGGCGAGGGGCACCGCTTCGTCCTCCGCCTGCGCGGCGACGGGCTCTCCCCCGCGCTGGCGGACACCGACCCGCAGCGGCTCGGCGTCGCGCCGCTGCCGCTCGCCGCCACCGCGCGGGGCGCCGAGGCGACCGTCGAGCGGGTGCGCCCGGTGCTCGCCGCGATGGAGCGCGCGATCGCCGGCGAGCCGAAGGCGAACCGGGCGCTCCTGCGCGGCTTCTCGTCGCTCCCCGACCTGCCGCGGGTGGGCGACCTCTACCGCCTCCGCGCCGGCGCCTTCGCCGGCTACCCGCTCTACCGCGGCGTCGCCCAGGTGTGCGGCTTCGAGGTGGTCCCCTGCGGCAAGACGCTGCCCGAGATCGCCGACGCGGTCGCCGCCCGCTGGGACGACTTCGACCTCTTCTTCCTCCACGTCAAGCAGACCGACCAGGCGGGCGAGGACGGCAGCGCCGAGGCGAAGGCGCGGGCGATCGAGGCCGCCGACGCGGCGCTGCCGGCCCTCCTCGACCTCGCCCCCGACGTGGTGGCGGTCACCGGCGACCACTCGACGCCGGCGCCGATCGCCGGCCACAGCTGGCACCCGGTGCCGCTCCTGGTCTGGGGCCGCCACGCCTTCGTCGACGAGGCGCGCCGCTACACCGAGGTCGAGGCGCTCCGCGGCCACCTCGGCACGATCGCCTCGCAGCACCTCCTCGGCCTGCTCCTCGCCCACGCCGGGCGGCTGGCGAAGTTCGGCGCCTAGCGCGCGGCGGCCGGCTCTTCCGCCGCCTAGCCGATGCGCTCCGTCTCCTCGACGATCAGCGTGTCGAGCCGTCCCGTGCTCGGCAGGCCGGGGCGGAAGGGGGCGCCGCCGCGCGGCACGATCACCCGCTCCCGCGGCGCCGTGGCCGGCCGGCGCGGGGCGTCGCGGCCGGCGTCGGGGGAGGGCTCGGGGGTGCCGATCGTCCCCGGCACCACCACCGTGGT
>DATABP010000548.1:0-15611 GCA_036259515.1 Thermoanaerobaculia bacterium
AGCGGTAGAGGCGCTCCGGGACCTCGCCGTCGAGCCCGGCGGCCGACCCGGCCGGGTACTGCCACACCGTCACCGGCGGGTCGTCCGGGTGCGGCGAGAGCTGGTAGTCGATCGTGGGCGGCGGGCCGTAGAGCACGTGGATGGTGCCGCGGGCGGTGCGGCGGCCGAGGTAGCCCGCCTCGCTGTAGAGGCGGTCGGCCTCGGCGGCGCGCGCCTCGAAGGTCTCGCGGAGCGGGTTGTCCGGGCGCAGCGGGTAGGGCTTCCGGCGCTCCCAGAACGCCTCGACGAAGGCGGCGGCCGCCGCGTCGTCGCGGAGCCCGAGGAACTCCGCCTTCTCCTCCGGGGTCGCCAGCTCGGCGATCGGGCCGACCAGCCACTGCGAGTGCTCGGGGGACAGCAGCGGGTTCGACAGGTCGGCGGCGGACACCGACGACGGGGCGACGGCGCCGCCGGTGCCGCAGCCGGCGAGCGCGAGCACGGCGGCGGCGACCGCGACGGCGCGGAGGTTAGGAATGGCGGAGCAGGTCAAGGAACTCCTCGCGCACCGGGCGCTGGTGGAAGATGCCGCGCAGCGCCGAGGTGGTGGTCACCACCCCCGCCTTCTTGACGCCGCGCATCTCGACGCACAGGTGGCGCGCCTCGATGACCACCATCGCCCCGAGCGGCTGGAGATGCTCCTCGACGAAGTTGACCACCTGCTCGGTGAGCCGCTCCTGGAGCTGTGGCCGCTTGGCGTAGAACTCGAGGATGCGCGCGAACTTCGAGAGCCCCAGGATGCGGTCGCGCGGGATGTAGGCGATGTGGGCGTGGCCGTAGAAGGGCACCAGGTGGTGGGCGCACATGGAGTAGAAGGGGATCATCTTCTCCATCACCATGTGGCTGTAGCCCTCCTCGTTCGGGAAGGTGGTCACCTTCGGCTCGGCGCCCTGCTCCAGCCCGGCGAACATCTCGACGTAGAGGCGGGCGACGCGGCGGTCGGTGTCGCGCAGGTTGGGATCGGCGAGGTCGAGGCCGAGCTCGGTCAGGAGGCCGCGCACGTGGCGCGCCAGACGCTCCACCTTCCGCTCGCGCTGGGCGAGGACGTCGGCCTGGTGGAGGGCCTGGGCGGCGGACGGCGGCGGCACCGGCGGCTCGTCGCCCTCGTCCTCGTCGAAGGGCGAGCCCTCGGCCACCTCGACGACCAGCGCCTGCGGCTCCTCCAGCGCGTGCTGCTCTTCGCGGTCGCTCATCGCCCGCGATCTTACAGCGCCCCGGGCGGCGCCCCCCGCCGCGCCTGGGCGAGGAGGTGCTCGGCGGCGGGGAGGATCAGCCGCGAGACGGCCAGCTCGACGGCGGCCGGCGAGCCGGGGAGCGCGAAGAGCGCCTTGGCGGGGCCGCCGGGCGGCAGCGCGATGCCGGCCGTGGCGCGGGAGAGCATCGCCGCCGGTCCGATCTCGGCGAAGGAGAGCTGCCGGAAGAGCTCGCCGAAGCCGGCGAGCGGGCGGGCGAGGAGCGGCGCGACCGCCTCCGGGGTGACGTCGCGCGGCGCGACGCCGGTGCCGCCGGTCAGGATCACGACGTCGACCTGGGAGTGCCCGAGGAGCGCCTCGACAGCGGAACGGATCGCCCCCTCGTCGTCGGCCGCCGCGGCGCGCTCGACCACCCGCCACCCCGCCGCCGCCGCCAGCTCCGCCGCCCGCCGCCCGGAGACGTCGTCGCCGCCGCGCCGGGTGTCGCTGACGGTGAGGACGGCGCAGCCGAGCGGTCCGGCGACGGTGCGGGCGTGGGCGGGGTCGGGCACGGCGGAGACGTTAGCAGCCTCCTGGCTTCCCAAGCGCCCGCCGCGCCGGTAACCTCCGCCGCCGTGGACGGAGCGAGAGCAGAGGGCGATCGGATCCCGGCAGGACTCTGGGAGGTCCTCGCCTGCCCGCAGTGCGGCGGCGGGCTGGAGCGGACGGCCGAGGGGGCGCGCTGCGCCGCCTGCGGCACCGGCTTCGGACGCCGCGGCGACCAGCTCGACCTCCGCCTGGCGCGGCCGAAGCGGGTGGCGCTCGAGGTCGAGCTGGGGACGCCGCTTCAGGGGGACCCGCCGCTCGACTTCGCGCCGCTGCCGCCCAACCCGCGGCCGGAGGTCGACCTCGCCTCCTTCGCCGGCCCCTGCCACCTGCCGATCGACCTCAGGAGCTGGTTCCCGCGCGCGCCGCGGCCGGGCGCCCGCCTCCTCGACCTCGGCTGCGGCACCGAGGTCCACCGCGGCGTCGCCCTCCACGCCGGCTGGGAGTACGTCGGCCTCGACGTGGCGGCGCCCGAGGCGACGCTCCTCGGCGACGCCCACGCCCTCCCCTTCGACGACGAGAGCTTCGACGCCGCGCTGTCGATCGCCGTCTTCGAGCACCTGCGGGTGCCGCAGGTCGCCTTCCGCGAGACCTTCCGGGTGCTGCGCCGGGGCGCCCCCTTCTTCGGCACCGTCGCCTTCCTCGAGCCGTTCCACTCCGACAGCCACTACCACCACTCCCACCTGGGCGTCCTCGCCGGCCTCTCCGGCGCCGGCTTCGCGGTCGAGCGGGTGGCGCCGACCACGCGCTTCTGGTCCGGACTCGACGCGCTGGCGAACATGGGCCTCTTCCCCGGCAGCCCGCGCTGGCTGGCGCGGGCGCTGGTCGCCCCGGTGCGCTGGCTCCACCGGCTGTGGTGGCTCGCCGGCCGCCGGGTCGACGCCAACGCGACGGAGGCGAACCGCCTGCTCAAGACCTCCGGCGCGGTGCTCTTCCTCGCCCGGCGGCCCTCAGCGCCGTAGGAGGTCGCGCAGGCGGCGCGCCGGGGCGGTCAGCGCGCGGCCGAGGCGGAAGCTCAGGCTGCCGGCGATCGCCTCGCGCTCGGCGGCGCGCAGGAGGTCGGAGGTGGAGGGCGGGGCGAAGGCGGGGTCGGGCGAGGACGGCGGCAGCGCCAGCTCGAGGGCGATCCCGGCAGCGGAGAGGTCGAAGGCGGGCGGCGGCTCGATCCCGGCGGCGCGCATCCGTGCCACCGCCGCCGGCAGCTCGGCGAGCCGCTCGTCGGCGAGCGCCTGGAGGTGGAGGACCGCCAGGCCGCTCGCCGCGACCGCCGCCAGCCAGTCGGCGACGCGGGCGCGGTTCAGCGTGATCTCGCGGTCGAGATAGGCGGCGAGGTCGAGCCGCTCCAGCGGGTGGCCGGGAGCGAGCCGGCCGGAGGAGAGCAGGCGCCGCCGGAGGTCGCCGGGCTCGGCCCACAGGTGCTCCCACGGCGCGTGCGGCAGGTGGGAGCCGCCGGAGGAGAGCCAGAGCGGCGACGAGAACACCGCCACCCTGCCGGCGCCCGGCGTCACCGCGGCGGCGCAGCCGGCGAAGGCCGCGGGGAGGTCCCCGACGTGCTCGAAGACGTTGTTCGCCAGCACCAGGTCGAAGCGGCGGCCGAGCTCGCCCGCCCGCTCGGCCGGCCATCGCGCCAGCTCCGCCCGTCCGGCGTCGACGCCGAAGCGTCCCGCCGCCGCCTCCAGCGCCGCGCGGTCCTGCTCGACGACGTCGATCCCGACCACCTCGCAGGCGCCGCGCCGCAGGCACCACAGCACGTCGGTCCCCGCGCCGCAGCCGACGACGAGCACGCTCTTCGCTGACGGATCAGCGATCGGCGAGAGATAGTGGTCGGCTTGGCGCTGGCCGGCGAGCACGAACTCCAGCCGGTCGGCTGCCGCGTCGGTGGGGCCCACAGCCTCTAGCGAGCGCCCAAGCCCACCACCACCGTCCCGTCCCATAGCGTCCGACTTCCGTACGGGCCGATCGGCGGCGGAGTCGGGCTCGGTCGACATTACCTCACCCCACCCCGCTCCATCCCAACAGCGCGGCCAGCCAGCGCACCGGCGCGGTGAGCGCGCGGCCAAGACGGAAGCTCCAGCTTGCTTCGACACGGGTGAGGAGGTCGCGCAACCCTTTCGCCTCGGCCATCGTGCGGTTCAGCTCGACCTCGGCCGCGTGGCGCCGCTCGACCTCCCGTCCGTGGACCTCACGCTCGGAGGCCAGCCGCGCTTCGATGGTCGAGCGCGGTTCGACGGGCGTCGCGTCTGCTCTTGGTAAGGCCAGTTCCAGCGCTACTCCGGCGGCGGCCAAGTCGAACGGCGAAGGCGGATCGTCAACCGCGCCGAGCTTCACCAGCCGGTCTCCGAGCTCGTTCAACCGCGGATCGGGCAGCACTTCGAAGTGCAAGGCGACCAGTCCGCTCTTCGCGATCGAGTCGAGAAAGTCGCGACAGCGCGCGCGGTTGAGGGTGATCTCTCGGTCGAGATACGTGGCGAGGTCGAGCCTCCGCAGCGCATGGTCCTTTGGCAGCGCGCCGCCGCCGACCAGCCGGTGCCGAAGCTCTTCCGGGTCTTCGACGAGATGATCCCAGGCGCCGTGTGGCAGGTGTGAGCCGCCTGAGGAGTAATAGAGCGGAGCCGAGAAGATCGCCACCCGGCCGGTCCCCGGCACGACCACCGCGGCGCACGCAGCGAAGGCGACGGTCAGGTCCTCGACATGCTCGAATACGTTGTTCGCCAGGACGAGGTCAAAGCGGCGCCCGAGACTCTGCACTCGCTCGACCGGCAAGCGGACGAGCTGGGCTCGTGACGCATCGACTCCGAGCTCGGCGGCCGCGGCATCCAAGGCACGCCGTCCCTGCTCGAGGACGTCAATGCCGAGCACCTCGCTGGCTCCCCGTCTCAGGCACCACAACACGTCGGTGCCCGCACCGCAGCCGACCACCAGCACGCTCTTGCCAGCCGGATCGGCGAGCGGCGTCAGGAAATGGTCGGCATGCCGCTGCCCTGCGAGGACGAAAGCGAGTCGATCCTCTTCTCGATCGGCGATCATGCGACAACACTCGTGTGCGTCATGGCTTATCCGTGCCTCTCCGGGCTCCTCTGAGTCGCATCGTCCCGACTTGTCCCCCTGACGGCCGCCCTCGGCACATCTTATGATGTTGACGCTAACGCACGCCTGCATACGATGTCGCACTGAAGGGCGCCGCCGATGCCGGATTGCGATTCTCCATCAGTACGGCCCACAGCGGCCTCGGCAGAAGGGAATCCCTATGAGAACATCGAAGCGAACCTCCATACTCGTCCTCTGCGCAATCCTAGTCGCAACGATGAAGGCGAAGGCCGACGTCAGCGTCCGCGACTGCATCGCCCCCGCAGCAGGCTGGGCGCAAGCCTATGAGCTACCGCCCAACTCTGGGTGGACGGTTCTGGGGACACTGCAATTCAATCACGATACAACCAGCGACTACGTCGTCAACGCGATGGTCGACTTCGCTGAAGGCAACACCGCCAATACTCTCGTCGAGTACCAGCTCTTGCTCGACGGCAACCCGCATGGATGGTTCACCAAGCGCGTGCCGGAGCGCTTCCACAACACCCAGGTCCTCCGCTCGCTGATGAGCAACGTCTCGGGCGGCATCCACACGCTGGGCATCCAGGCCCGCAACCTGTCGACCACTGCGAGCGTCTACTACAACCGTATATGGCTCAGCCCACTCCTGGTCGAAGGTTCGGAAATCACCACCGGCAGCGGGACGATCAACTCGATCTCGGTCGGAACGTCGTGGACGACGATCCAGAGCACCACCATCAACACTCCTTCCGACAAGATGAACTACGTTGCGGCCTTCTTGACAGTGACCGGCGGCACCCCGCTGGGCGGGCTGGAATACCGGATCCTGAGGGGCTTTACTCAGCTCGATCACTTCATCGACACCGTTCCCGACGTGATGTGGGACGGCGTCCACGTCGCTCACATCGACACTGCCGCGCCAAGCGGCTCGTCAACCTACCATCTCCAGGCCCGCATCACGTCGGGATCGACCGCGACCATCGGTGCCCGCAGCCTTGAGGTGCAGTCGCTGCCGGAACTCATGGTTTTCGACGTCGCCACCACGTCGAGCATCAACATTCCGAGCGACAACACATGGCACACCGTATCGACCTCGGGCACCCAGCAACTGCATCCGATGTCAATCGGCCAGTACGGCACCGATGGCCACGGTTTCGCGCACGTGACGCACACCGGACCCTACGACTTTTCCGGCGAGCTGCGCTTCCAGCTCTACCTCCTCGACGAGACCGATCCGAATTTGGACGACTTCGAGGTGGGCTGGCTCGAGGTCCATCCCGTCGGTCAGCGGCGGCTGATGACCAATCTCGCAGAATGGGAGCAACTGGGCCTGAACAGCAGCGATGATTACGAAATGAGGCTCGAGGCGAAGGGAATCTGCGCTCAAATGGGCGCGACGCAAACGCTGGCCCAGACCCGCTTCCAGGTGATCGTCCTGCCCGACGATACCCCCTACACGTACCACCCATGCTCGGACAGCCCTGGCACTTGCTGCGCCAACAACTTCCCTGCTTGCCAAGTGTACAGCTGCACGATGTCCAGTAGCCTACAGATCGTATCCGTCCCTGCCTGGAACTGCCAGTAGCGGAGGAACCGCCGTCGATAGCAGGCCGATAGAATCCCCCCGTGGCGACGCGATTCGACGGCGAGCGTCTGACCCTCGACCTGGCGGTGGCCGACCTCGTCGAGGGCTCGGCGGAGCGTCACCTCGGCTTCGCCAACCGCGGCGGCTACGAGCGGCTGTGGCTGGGGCAGGCGATCCACAGCCGCTACCAGGAGGAGGCGCTGGCCGGCGACGGCAGCTACCGCCGCGAGGTCGTCCTCGACCTCACCTTCGGCCACCGCGGCTGGGAGGTCACCGTCCACGGCCGGGCGGACGGCCTGCGCCGCGACCCGGACGGCGTGCTGGTCGTGGAGGAGATCAAGTCGGTGCGCCGCGGCGGCGGCCTGGCGCCGGCGCTGCGCGAGCTCTACGAGCAGCAGGCCCGCCTCTACGCCTGGATGCTCGCCCGCCGCGACGACGTCGACGTGCGCGCCGAGCTGGTGCTGATCGAGATCGGCGGCGAGGGCTCGGAGCGGATTCCCGTCGAGGTGCCGCTCGCCGCCGTCGAGGCGGGGGTCAAGCGGCGGCTCAACGGGTTGCTCCGCGCCTGGGAGGCGGAGCGGATGGCGGCGATGGCGCGGCGCGAGGCCGGCGCCCGCCTCGCCTTCCCCTACGCCGAGCTCCGCCCCGGCCAGGAGGACATCACGGCCGCCGTCGAGACCGCGCTCGACCACCGCGAGCACCTGCTGCTCCAGGCGCCGACCGGGCTGGGCAAGACGGTCGCCGCCCTCTACCCGGCGCTCCGCCACTGCCTGGCGCACGACAAGCGGCTCTTCGTGCTCACCGCCAAGACGACGCAGCAGGAGATGGCGCGCACCGTCCTCGGCCTCTTGAACCGCGAGGGCGCCTTCCGCTCGCTGACCCTGCGCGCCAAGGCGAAGATGTGCGCCAACGACCAGGTGATCTGCCACGAGGAGTACTGCCCCTACGCGCGGGACTACCACGCCAAGCTGGGCAGCTCGCAGGTGCTGCGGCGCCTCGTCGCCGAGCACCCGGCGCTCGACCCGGAGACCGTCTTCGACCACGCGCGGGCGGCCGAGGTGTGCCCGTTCGAGGTCAGCCTGGAGCTCGCCGGCCGGGTGCAGGTGGTGGTCTGCGACTACAACTACGTGTTCGACCCCTACGTCGGCCTCGCCGACTTCGCCGCCGGCGAGGACCTCTCGGACACCGTGCTGGTGATCGACGAGCTCCACAACCTGGTCGACCGCGGGCGCGGCTACTACAGCCCGGTGCTGGCGGCCGACGCGGCGCGGCGGGCGGCGGAGTGGGCGGCCACCGCCGGCGGCGCCCCGGTGCACCGGCGGACCGCCGACCTCTGCCTGCGGCTCGCCGCGCGCGTCGAGGAGGCGGTGGCCGAGGCGCTCGGCGAGGTCCCCGGCCAGCCGCCTCCGCCGTCCGACGGCATGGCGCGCGCGGTGGAGACGCGGCTCCCCGAGGACGAGCTGTTCCTCGCCCGCCGCGAGCTCGACGCCGCCTTCGTCGACCTCCTCGAGCACAACCGCGAGCACAAGAGCTTCCGCGCCGACGACCCCTTCGTCGCCTTCTACTTCGACTACCTGCGCTTCCTGAACGGCCTGGCCGTCTCCGACCACGCCTTCAGCCACTGCGCCGAGCGGGTGGCGCCCGAGGGCGGCCGCCGCGCCGGCCGCACCGGGGCGCGGCTGCGCGTGCTGTGCAAGGACCCGAGCCGCTTCCTGGGCGCCACGATCGGCCGCACCCACTCGACGATCGGCCTGTCGGCGACGCTCTCGCCGGCCGAGCTCTACCGCGACCTCCTCGGCTTCGGCGCCGGGCGCACCGCGGCGGTGGCGGTGCCCTCGCCCTTCCCGGCCGAGAACCGGCGGGTGGTGATCGACGCCACCGTCGCCACCGCCTGGCGCGAGCGGGCGGGCTACGCGCGGCGGATCGGCGAGCGCCTCGCCGCCTTCGCCGACGCCGTCCCCGGCAACTGCCTGGCGCTCTTCCCGAGCTACGGCTTCCTCGCCCAGGTGGCGGCGGAGATGCCGGAGGTTGGAAAGCGCCTGCTGGTGCAGCACTCCGGCGCCGGCGACGGCGAGCGCGACCTCATCCTCGACGCGCTGCGGCGATCGCTGTTCGGCGACGTGCTGCTCCTGGCGGTGGCCGGCGGCGTCTTCGCCGAGGGCGTCGACTACCCGGGCGACGCCCTCCGCGCGGTGGCGATCGTCGGCCCCTGCCTGCCGGCGCTGTCGCTCGAGCAGCAGCTCCTCCGCGCCTTCTACGACGAGCGCTTCGACCGCGGCTTCGAGTACGCCTACGTGGTGCCGGGGATGACCCGGGTGGTGCAGGCCGCCGGCCGGCTGATCCGCTCCGCCGACGACGCCGGCGTCATCGCGCTCCTCGACCGCCGCTTCCTCGAGCGCCCCTACCGCGACCACCTCCCCGCCGAGTGGCTGCCCGAGGAGGGCGCCGGCGCGCTCGCCGGCGACCCGGCCGAGGTGGCGGCGGCGTTCTTCGCCGAGCGCGGCCTGGGCGCGCTGCGCCTCGGCGGCGGCCCGGCGGCGGCGCCTCAACGCTCGGCCGCCCGCGTCCGTAGGAAGGGGTGAAGACGAGGCAGTGCCAGGCACGAAGCCCAGCACGACTCCTCCTCCTTCATCCCTCCTCACCAGCCCCGCCCCCCCAGGCGGGGCCATTTTTTGCCCGCCGCGGCGCCCCCGGCGGGCTATCATCCCGCCCGCCATGCCGAGCGATCCCGAAGAGCTGATGCGGCGCGCGATCGCGCTGGCGGTCGACAACGTCCACGCCCGCCGCGGCGGCCCCTTCGCGGCGCTGGTGGTGCGCGACGGCGAGGTGATCGCCCACGGCACCAACCGGGTGACCTCCGACAACGACCCCACCGCCCACGCCGAGGTGGTGGCGGTCCGCGAGGCCTGCCGGCGGCTCGGCACCTTCGACCTCACCGGCTGCGAGGTCTACGCCTCCTGCGAGCCCTGCCCGATGTGCCTGGGCGCCCTCTACTGGGCGCGCGTCGACCGCCTGTGGTACGCCGCCGGCCGCGAGGCCGCCGCCGAGGCGGGCTTCGACGACGCCCTGATCTACCAGGAGGTGCCGCGGGCGCCCGAGGAGCGGGTGCTGCCGACGGGGCGGCTCCTGACCGACGCGGCGGGCGGCCCCTTCGCCGCCTGGGCGGCGCTGCCGGACAAGATCGAGTATTGAGCCGCGGTTAGACTCGCCGGCGATGCCCGCGCCCCAGAACCCGCTCCACGAGCGCTACGCCTCGGCCGAGATGGCGGCGGTCTTCTCCGCCGAGCACCGCTTCCGCACCTGGCGCCGGCTGTGGATCGCGCTCGCCGAGACCGAGCGCGAGCTGGGCCTGCCGATCACCGGCGAGCAGATCGAGACGCTGCGCCGGGTGGCCGACACCATCGACCTCGACCGCGTCGCCGAGCTCGAGCGCCGGACGCGGCACGACGTCGTCGCCCACCTGCGCCACTTCGCCGAGCTGGCGGGCCGAGCGGGTGGCATCCTCCATCTCGGCGCCACCTCCGCCTTCGTCACCGACAACGCCGACGCGATCCTGATCCGCGAGGCGCTCGACCTCCTCGCCCGGCGCCTGGCCGCCGCGATCGCCGCGCTCGCCGCCTTCGCCCGCCGCCACCGCGCCCTTCCCTGCCTCGCCTACACCCACTTCCAGCCGGCGCAGCTCACCACCGTCGGCAAGCGGGCGTGCCTGTGGCTCCAGGACCTCGCCGAAGACCTCCTCGAGGTCGAGCGCCGCCTCGAGCGCCTGCGCTGCCGCGGCGCCAAGGGCACCACCGGCACCCAGGCCTCCTTCCTCACCCTCTTCGACGGCGACGGCGCCAAGGTCCGCGAGCTCGACCGCCGCATCGCCGCCCGCCTCGGCTTCCCCGCCAGCTTTCCGGTCACCGGCCAGACCTACCCGCGCAAGCAGGACAGCCAGGTGCTCGCCACCCTCGCCGGCATCGCCGAGAGCTGCCACAAGCTGGGCACCGACCTCCGCCTCCTCCAGGGGGTCGGCGAGCTCGCCGAGCCCTTCGACGCCGAGCAGGTGGGCTCCTCGGCGATGGCCTACAAGCGCAACCCGGTGCGGGCGGAGCGCATGTGCGCGCTGGCGCGGCGGCTGATGACGGATTCGCTGAACGGGCCGCTCAACGCAGCGACCCAGTGGCTGGAGCGGAGCCTCGACGACTCCGCGAACCGCCGGCTGGTGCTGCCGGATTCGTTCTTGGCGGCCGACGCGGTGGTGGGGCTGGCGGCGGGCATCGCGGCCGGGCTGACGGTGCGCGAGGAGGTGGTCACCGCGCGGGTGTTGCGCGAGCTGCCGTTCATGGCCACCGAGACGATCCTGATGGAGGCGGTGCGCCGGGGCGGCGACCGCCAGGAGCTCCACGAGCGGCTGCGGGTGCACTCGCTGGCGGCGCAGGAGGCGGTGGCGAAGGGCGGGGAGAACCCGCTGCTCGAGGCGATCGCCGGCGACGAGGGCTTCCGGATGGAGCGGGCGGAGATCGAGGCGAGAGTCGACCCGCGGGCGTTCACCGGGAGATCGGCCGAGCAGGTGGACGAATTCTTGAGCGAGGTGGTGGAGCCGTTGCTGCGGCGTCACGAGGCGGCGCCGGTGGAGGCGCCGCGGGTGTAGGGGAAGGCTTCCACCGATGAGGAGCGGCGGCGCCTCCACGACGCGGCGAGCCGCGTGAGATCAGGGCGCATGCGCGTTGAGCGCCGCCGCCCGCTTCAGCGCCGCATCCAGGCGCTGCACCCCCTCCTCGATCTCCTCTTCCCCCGCTGCGAAGCTGAGCCGCAAACGACCTCGGCCTTCGGCGCCGAAGGCCTCGCCCGGCACGACGAGCACCTCTCCGCGCTTCGCCGAGTCCAGCGCGTATTCGGCCGTCGAGCCGGCGAGGCGAGCGCGAACATCCATCCACACGTAGTAGGCGCCCGCCGGTTCGATCCAGGTGAAGCCGGGGACGGCCTCCAACGCAGACCGCACGCAAGACCAGCGGGCGCGGTAGAGGTCGCGGATCGGCTCACGGTCGGCGGCGGGGAGGGCGAGTCCGGCAAGGGCGGCGCGCTGCGAGACCATCGGGGCGCAGGTCACGAGGTGCTGGTGGAGGGGGAGGAGGCGGGCGACGATCTCCGGGTCGGCGATCAGCCAGCCGAGGCGGAGGCCGGTGGCGGCGAGCGACTTCGAGACGCCGCCGACGTGGAGGACGTTGCGGCCTCGGGGAATCGCCGGCGGCGTGTCGCCCAGGTAGAGGTCCTCGTAGACCTCGTCCGACACGAGGTGGAAGCCGCGCTCGTCGGCGAGGGCGGCGAGGCGGCGCCAGGTGTCGGCGGAGACCACCTCGCCGGTGGGGTTCGCCGGCGAGCCGACGATGACCAGCCGCGTCCGCTCCCCCACCGCCGCCGGCATCTCGTCGACCTCCGCGCGCACCACCGTGGCGCCGACCATCCGCGGCAGCGCCTCGTAGGACGGGTACGCCCAGCGCGGCACGAGGACCTCGTCGCCGCCGCGCACCAGCCCGAGCACCGCGAGCGCCAGCGCCTCCTGCGAGCCGACGGTGACCAGCGCCGACTCCGTGCCGCCGCCGTGCCACGGGCGCCGCGCCGCCAGCGCCCGGCGCAGCTCGGGCAGGCCGCCGTTCGGGGTGTAGCGCAACGGCTCGTCGGCCGCCTCGGCGAGCACGCGGCGCACCGCGGCCGGCGTCTCGTGGGTCGGCTCGCCCAGGGCCAGGTTGATCGCCCCCGGCGCGGCGGCGTCCATCACCCGGCGGATCAGGGAGAGCGAGAGGCCGTCGAGGGAGAGGCCGCCCGCGCCGCTCAACGCAGCACGCCCTCGAGCGCCGTCTTGGCGTCGGTGCGCTCGTCGCGGTACTTGACGATCACCGGCGTCGCCACCGAGAGCCCCCGCTCGCGCGCCCAGGCGCCGGAGGCCGGGCGGGCGCCCATCACCACCACCGCGCCCTCGGGGACGACCAGCGGGCGGTCGCCCTCGGCCTGGAGCACGCGCTCCCGGACGAGGTCGTGGAGCTGCGACGAGCCGGTGAGGATCGTTCCCGCCGCGAGCACCGCCCGCCGCTTGACCACCACGCCCTCGTAGATCCCCGCGTTGCCGCCGACGAAGACGTCGTCCTCGACGACCACCGGCAGCGCGCCGACCGGCTCCAGCACGCCGCCGACCTGCGCCGCCGCCGACAGATGCACCCGGGCGCCGATCTGGGCGCAGGAGCCGACCAGGGCGTGGCTGTCGACCAGCGTGCCCTCGCCCACCCAGGCGCCGACGTTGACGTAGGCCGGAGGCATGACGACGACGCGCGGCTCGAGGTGGGCGCCGCGGCGGATGGCGGTGCCGCCGGGGACGACGCGGGCGCCGGGGGGGAGCGCGTCGACCGGGAGCAGGGTGTCGCGGTCCCGGAAGCGGAGCGGCCCGGCGGCGAGGTCGACCTCGCGGGCGAGCGCGAAGGCGGCGAGGATCCCCTCCTTGACCCGTGGCTCGACGCGCCAGCCGGTCGGCGTCGCCGGGTCCGGGGAGGCGGCGCGGAGGTCGCCGGCTTCGAGCGCGGCGAGGAAGCGGTCGAGCGCCGCCCGCGCCTCGTCGGGCGGCAGGTCGCGCAGGCGGGCGGCCTCGTCGAGAAGGCTCGGGGCGGCCGCGGGCGCGGAGTGATCAGTACCGCTCATCGGGAGGTCACCGAGCCGGCGGTTCGGCCGGCACGGAGGCCGGCCGCGACGGAAGAGAGCGGACGCGTCAAGCCGCGCCCCCCGCCGCCGCCCGCTCGCCGCCCTCCTCGTCGAGCAGGCCCACCGCCTGGAGCGCCGCCTCGACGGTGGCGTGGAACTTCGCGTCGAGCTTCGACAGCGGCGGCCGGAGGTATCCCTCCATCAGCCCCAGCCGCGCCATCGCCCACTTCACCGGGATCGGGTTGGACTCGACGAAGTTCGCCCTCATCAACGGCAGGAGCCGCGCGTGGAGCGCCGCCGCCCCCGCCCGGTCCCCCGCCAGCGCCTTCTCCACCAGCTCGACGAGGAGCGCCGGGGCCTCGTTGGAGACCACGGCGATCACCCCGTCGCCGCCCAGGGCGACGATCGGCAGCGTCAGGCTGTCCTCGCCCGAGAGGACGGCGAAGCCCTCGGGCCGTCCGGCGAGGATGGCGGAGACCTGGTCGAGGTTGCCGGACGCCTCCTTGACCGCGGCGAAGCGCGGGTCCTCCGCCAGCTCGAGGACGGTCTCTGGGAGGAGGTTCGAGCCGGTGCGGCCGGGGACGTTGTAGAGCACGACCGGCAGGTCGACCTCGTCGGCGACGCGGCGGAAGTGGTCGGCGAGGCCGCGCTGCGGCGGCTTGTTGTAGTAGGGGGTGACGACGAGGAGGGCGTCGGCGCCGGCGTCGCGGCAGAGGCGGGCGGTGTCGACGGTCTTCCCGGTGTCGTTCGAGCCGCAGCCGGCGAGCACCTGCACCGGCCGGCCGACGGACCTCGCCTCCTCGGCCACCCACTCGACGACCTGCCGGTGCTCGTCCGGGGCGACGGTGACCGCCTCGCCGGTGGTGCCCATCGGCACCAGGCCGGCGACGCCGCCCTCGATCTGGCGCCGCACCGTGCGGCGCAGCGCCGCCTCGTCGAGGTGGCCGAGGCCGGTGAAGGGAGTGACCAGCGCCGTGTAGACGCCGCCGAAGCGCGCTCTCGTCTCGCTCATCGCCTGCTCCTCTCGAGGAAGTCGTCGAAGCTCGTGGGGCCGGGGGGGCGCTCGGTGGCCAGCCACTCGCCGGCCAGCGCGGCGCCGAGCGCGAAGGCGCGGCGCGAGCGGGCGCGGTGGAGGAGCTCGACCTCCTCGTCGGCGCCCTCGAAGATCACCCGGTGCTCGCCGGGCTGGCCGCCGTGGCGGAGCGCCACCACCGGCGGCTCCGCGCCGGTCGCCTCGGCGACGACGGCGGCGAGGAGCTTCGCCGTCCCCGAGGGGCTGTCGAGCTTCTTCGCGTGGTGGCGCTCGACGAGGCCGGCCTGGAAGTCCTCGAGCCCGGCCAGCCGCCGCGCCGCCGCGGCGACCGCCGCCCGGAGCACCGCGACGCCGATCGAGAAGTTGGGCGCCACCAGGAGCGGCACGCCGGCCACCGCCGCCCGCTGGCGCGCCGCCGCCGGGTCCCAGCCGGTGGTGCCGCAGACGGTGGGGACGCCGAGGTCGACCAGCCGGGCGACGTTCTCCGCCGCCGCCTCCGGCCGGGTGAACTCGAACGCCACCTCGGCGTCGCGGGCCGCCGCGAGGTCGCCGCCGCGGCCGATCTCGACCGCCACCCGATGCCCGCGCTCCCGCCACGCCTCGGCGACGGCGCGGCCCATCTTCCCCGGCCCGACGAACGCCGCCGCCAGCGTCACTCCGCCGCTCCCGCGAAGAGCGCCCGCTCCAGCCGCTCCACCGCGTCGGCCCGCCGCGGCTCGGGGACCGCCCACGAGCGGTGCTCGCCGCAGCCGTTCTTCGGCACCGCGACGTGCGGCACCCCATCGAGCGCCGCCAGCGCCCGCGCCGCCACCTCCGGCCGCCAGGCGGCGCCGACGACCGACACCAGCGCGAGCCCCGCCGCTCTCTCGCCGTCGCGCGCCAGCCGCTCGAGCTCCTCCGCCGGCGGCGGCGCGAACGGCGACTCCGGCTCGACCGCCGCCCCCGCCGCGGCGCCGGCGAGCTGGTCGAGGAGCCGCGCGCCGCAGGTGGCGCCCACCGTCGCGACCACCTCCTCGGGGGTGAGCCCGCCCTTCGCCGCCACCCCGCGCGGCGCCGCGGCGTCGGCGACCCCTGGACCGACCAGAGTCCCCTCGTGCTCCGGCCGGAAGCTGTTGCGGATGCGCACCGGCACGCCGCGCCGCGCCACCGGCGCCATCGTCTTCGGGTGCAGCACCTTGGCGCCCAGCCAGGCGAGGTCGGTGGCCTCGGCGTAGGAGAGCCGCGGCACCAGTCGGGCCCCCGGCACCAGCCGCGGGTCGGCGGTGAACACCCCGTCGACGTCGGAGAAGATCTCGACCAGCTCGGCGGGGAGCGCGGCGCCGAGGAGGGTGGCCGAGTAGTCGGAGGCCTCCCAGCCGAGGATGGTCGTCTCGCCGCCCGGCGCGCGGCCGACGAAGCCCCCGGTGACCACCGCCCGGCCGGCGGCCAGCTCCGGCCGCGCCCGCGCCGCCACCCGCCG
>DATABP010000549.1:0-2561 GCA_036259515.1 Thermoanaerobaculia bacterium
CTCGCCGGCGAGGGCGGCGAGCTGCGCGTCGTGGCGCTCTTCCCAGGCCGCTACCGGCCCGAGCTCCGCCCCGGCATGGCGCTCCGTCTCGAGCTCGACGGCTACCGCGACGCCGTGCAGGAGCTGACCGTGGAGCGGGTGAGCGAGGAGGTCGTCGGGCCGGCGGAGGCGCGGCGCGTCCTCGGCAGCGAGATCGGAGACGCCGTCGAGCTGGCGGCGCCGGTGGTGTTCGCCACCGCCCGGCTGCCCGCCGACGGCACCTTCCGCCGCGGCGGCGAGCGCTACCGCTACCACGAGGGCCTGCGCGGCACCGCCGAGGTGGCGGTGCGCTCGGAGCGGGCGCTGGTGGCGCTGGTGCCCGGGCTCGACGCGCTCCTCGGGGGCGGCGATGGCTGAGCGCGCGCCCGAGACCGTCGCCCCGCGGCTCCCCGCCCTCGACCGGCTCGGCCGGCTGCCCGGCCGCCGCCGCCGCGTGCCCTTCGTCCTCCAGGGGGCGAGCTCGGACTGCGGCGCCGCCTGCCTGGCGATGGTGCTCGGCCTCCACGGCCGCCACGTGCGGCTCGACGAGGTGCGCGAGGCGGCGGGCGTCGGCCGCGACGGCGTGGACGCCCAGGCGCTCCTCGACGCCGGCCGCCGCTACGGCCTGCGCGGGCGCGGGGTGCGGTTCGACGGCGCCGGAGAGCTGGCGCTCCTCGGCGCCGGCGCCATCCTCCACTGGGGCTTCCGCCACTTCGTGGTGCTCGATCGCGTCACCCGCCGGGGCGCCGTCGTCCTCGACCCGGCGATGGGGCGGCGCGAGGTCGGGCGCCGCGAGCTCGAGGAGGAGCTGACCGGCGTGGCGCTCCTCTTCGAGCCGACCGCCGAGCTGGTGCCGAGCGCGCCGCCGCCGCGCGGCCTCCGCCGCTACCTGCGGCCGCTCTCGGGCGAGCTGCCGGCGCTGTCGAGGACGCTGGCGCTCTCGCTCCTCCTCCAGCTCCTCGCCCTCGGCACGCCGCTCCTCACCGGGACGATCGTCGACCGCGTGGTGCCGCGGGCCGACGTCGGGCTCCTCGGCGTGCTCGCCGCCGGTCTCGCCTTCGTCGCCGTCTTCCACTTCCTCGCCTCGCTGGTGCGCGCCCACCTGCTCCTCGCCGTGCGCACCCGGCTCGACGCGGGGCTCTCGGTCGAGTTCCTCGACCACCTCGTCGACCTGCCGTTCCTCTTCTTCCAGCAGCGCTCGGCGGGCGATCTCCTGGCGCGGCTCAACAGCCACGCGACGGTGCGCGAGATCCTCACCGCCGGCGTCCTCTCCGGGGCGCTCGACGGCGCGCTGGTGACCCTCTACCTGGCGCTCCTCGCGCTCACCCACGGCGGGCTGTGCCTCCTCGTCGTCGGGCTCGGGGCGGCGCAGGTGGCGGTGTTTGTCGCCACCCGCCGGCGGCACCGCGAGCTGATGTCGTCCGAGCTGCGAACCCAGGCGGCGTCGCGGACGTACCAGGTGCAGATGCTCGCCGGGATCGAGACGCTCAAGGCGATGGGGGCCGAGCGCCGCGGCGTCGAGCGCTGGGCCGACCTCTTCGTCGACGAGCTCAACGCGGGGCTGGCGCGCGGGCGCCTGTCCGCCGTCTCGGACTCGCTCCTCGCGTCGCTGACCCTCGCCTCGCCCTTCCTGGTGCTCACCTACGGCGCCGCCCAGGTGCTCGACGGCGAGCTGACGCTCGGCACCATGCTGGCGGCGAGCGCGCTGGCGGTGGGCTTCCTGGCCCCGCTCTCGGCGCTCGTCGCCACCGGCTTCCGCGTCCAGCTCCTCGGCAGCTACGCCGAGCGCATCGACGACGTGCTCGAGACGCCGAAGGAGGAGGACCCGGCGGCGGTGGCGCCGGCGCCGCCGCTCTCGGGCCGCATCCGCGTCGAGGCGGTGAGCTTCCGCTACGCGCCGTCGGCGCCGCTCGCGGTGCGCGACGTGACGCTCGACATCGCGCCGGGGAGCTTCGTCGCCCTGGTCGGCCCGTCGGGGGCGGGGAAGACGACGCTCGCCCACCTCCTCGCCGGCCTCTACCGCCCGAGCGCGGGGCGCATCCTCTACGACGGCCACGACCTCGCCGCGCTCGACCTCCGCTCGCTCCGCCGCCAGCTCGGGGTGGTCACCCAGCAGCCGTACCTGTTCGGCGCCTCGATCCGCCACAACCTGACGCTCGGCGACCCGGAGCTGCCGCTGTCCCGGGTGGTCGAGGCGGCGCGGCGGGCGGCGATCCACGACGAGGTCCTCGCGCTGCCGATGCAGTACGACACCCTCCTCGCCGACGGCGGAGCGTCGCTCTCGGGGGGCCAGCGGCAGCGGCTGGCGCTTGCCCGCGCGCTCGTCCACCGGCCGGCGATCCTGCTCCTCGACGAGGCGACCTCGAGCCTCGACGCGGCGACCGAGCGGGCGATCCAGGAGGAGCTGACCGCCTCGCGGGCGACCCGCATCGTCATCGCCCACCGGCTGAGCACGGTGGCGGCGGCCGACCTCGTGGTGGTGATGCGGCGAGGCGAGGTGGTCGAGCGCGGGCGGCACGAGGAGCTGCTCGCCGCCGGCGGCG
>DATABP010000550.1:0-1651 GCA_036259515.1 Thermoanaerobaculia bacterium
GAGGCGGCGGTCTTCGCGCCGGCCACCAGCGACCGCGGCCTGCGGGACGCGAGTCGGGAGCTGGCGCGGATCAACAACCGCGGGTGCCCGTAGCGGGCGGCGCGGCGCGCGCGGCGGTCAGGGGCCTGCCGCCAGGCACGGCCCCGGCCGCTCGGGGTTGCAGATCCGCCCCTCCACCTCCGGCGCGATCCCCGCCTCCCCCGCCGCCCGCAACGCCTCGACGACGAGCTGCTTGAGGTCGTGGGTCGGCGCGCCGGGTACGCGCTGGGCGGGGCCGAGCATGCGGTAGCCGTCCTGGTCGCCGGAGGGGTCGACGAGGTAGGAGCCGGTGACCACCAGGAGGCGGTCGTCGGGGCGGATCGGGCGCGGGCCGGTTTCGCCGACGAGGGTGAGGTCGGTGGCGGTGCCGGCGGTGGGGTCGTGGCGGAAGGCGAGGCCGGCGACCTGGAGCCACCAGCCGACGCCGGTCCAGTCGGAGACGGCGTGGTCGAGCACCTGCTGGAGGGTGGCGCCGTCGATCTCCAGGAGCTCGAGGTTGCCCGGGTAGGGGAACAGCTCCTCGACGTGGCGGCGGGTGACCCAGGTGCCGGCGGGGACGTCCTGGTTGAGGCGGATCGAGCCGGCGTTGACGAAGGCGAGGTCGGCGCCCTGGGGGCGGTAGGCGGCGAGCGCGCGGTCGGCGATCCAGCTCCCGAAGTTGGTCTCGAAGCGGCGGATCTCGAGTTCCTCGGCGACCAGCTCGGCGCGGGCGAGCGCCAGCTCCTCGCCGAGGCAGCCGGGCGGCTCGCCGGCGCCGGCGCAGAACTCGCGGTCGTGGCGGGCGATCCACTCCTCGACGCGGGCGGCGACCTCCGGGTCCTCGGCCACGTCGGCGTCGAGGGTGACGAAGCGGTGGTCGACCTCGACCGCGCCGCCACCCGCCGGCAGCGACAGCTCGATCACCGTCGCCGTGCGCGCCTCGGCGTCGGCCTTGAGGATCGGCACCCCGGCGGCGGTCTCGACCGTCCTCTCGTGCTCGTGGCCGCCGACGACGACGTCCGGCCGGTCCTCGCCCAGCGCCTCGACCATCGCGCGGTCCTCGGCGACGGTCTGGTGGGTCAGCGCGACGACGACCTCGGCGCCGCCGGAGCGCAGCTCGCGGACCGCCCGCCGCGCCACCTCGACCGGGTCGCCGAAGCTGGCCACGTACTCGGGGTGCTTGACCCCGGTGGTGATGCCGAAGATCCCCACCCGCACGCCGTCGGACTCGAGGATCGCCGTCGGCACCAGGTTGTCCGCTTCGACCAGCGGGCGGCCGTCGTCGCCGGCGGCGAACTCGACGTTGGTGCCCAGCCAGGTGAAGCCGGACTCCTCGATCCGCTGGTCGAGCATCGCGGCGTCCCCCAGCGCGGCGCGGTCGAACTCGTGGTTGCCGAAGACGACGAAGAGCCGCCCGTCGAACGCGGCGTCATCGCCGTCGAGGAGGTTGAGCACGTCGACCATCTGCGCCCCGCGATAGGCCGACGACAGGAGCGACGGGAAGAGGAAGTCCCCGGCGTGGAGGGTGAGGAGGTCCGGCGCCTCCTCCTCGAGGTCGGCGCGCAGCGTGCGCAGCCGCGCCAGCCCCCCGTTCTCGCCGGCGTCGACGCCCTCCACGCGGTAGACGTCGTTG
>DATABP010000551.1:0-3217 GCA_036259515.1 Thermoanaerobaculia bacterium
CCGGCGGCCTGCCGCTTGATCGCCGCCGGGGTGCCCTGGGCGAGCACGCGGCCGGCCTGGAGCACCACCACGCGGTCGGCCAGGGCGTCGGCCTCGTCGAGGTGGTGGGTGGTCAGGAGCACGGTGCGGCCGCGCGCGACCAGCGCCCGGATGCGCTCCCACAGGCCGCGGCGGCTGGCGACGTCGAGGCCGGCGGTCGGCTCGTCGAGGAAGAGCAGGTCGGGATCGCCGCACACGGCGAGCGCGAAGCACAGCCGCTGCTTCTGCCCGCCCGAGAGCTGCCCGTACGCCCGCTTCTCCAGCCCCTCGAGGCCGGCGAGCGCCATCACCTCGCCCTCCGGCAGCGGCCGCGAGTAGTAGCTCGAGAACAGCCGCACGTGCTCGGCGACGCGCAGCGTCTCCGGCACCTTGGCGACCTGGAGCATCGCCCCGACCCGCCGCCGCGCCGCGGGCGACGACGGCTCGAGCCCGAAGAGCCGCGCGGCGCCGCCGTCCGGGCGCTTGAGGCCGAGGAGCAGCGAGACGGCGGTCGTCTTGCCGGCGCCGTTCGGGCCGAGCACGGCGACCACCTCGCCGCGCTCGACGGCGAGGTCGACGCGGTCGAGCGCGAGCACCGCGCCGTAGCGCTTGCTCGCCCCGACCAGGGCCGCCGCCGGGGTGGCGGCGGCGTTTCGTGGATCGCTGTGATTCATCCTGGGTCCCTCCTTCCACGCCCATCGTGGCGCGCCGGGGAGGGACGGACCAGGGATCGAGGTCACCACTTGGCGGTGACGAATGTCATCCGGTCGGATTCACCGGGACGTCGATCAGGCGAGGTCGAGGACCAGCCGCAGAGCTTGACCGTCCTGAGTACGGAAGGCGGCGAAGCCGCGGCGGTCGAGGGTCAGGAGGTCGGCGACGTCCAGCGCCTCCGCGAGGAGGAGCAGGGTGGCGTCGGCGTAATCCATCGGCAGGTTGCGGTACCTCTCCATCAGCGACACCGCGTCGCGCAGCTCGGCCGGGCGCGTGAAGTCGTAGCTTTCGACACCGGCCTCGGCCATGAAGTCGGCGACCAGCCGCGGCCCGCGCGAATCGGCCGCGGCGAGGTGCATCGCTTCCGTGATCACCGCGCTGGTGGTGACCAGTCGGCCGCTGAAGCCGTCGAGGCACCGGCGCACCGCGCGGTGCTGCGGATCGCCGGCGTCGAGATAAGCGACGAGCGGGCCGGTGTCGAGCAGCCAGACGCTCACCGCCGCCAGTTCCGCTCCCGCAACTGGCGCCGCCACGGCTCGTCGTCTCGACGCGGAAGGGAGAGCCGGCCGCGGAGATGACCCGCCCGCTCCTCGAGCGGCCCCAGGTGCACCGCGCTCTCCAGGATCTCCCGGATCAACTCCGAGACGCTCTTGCCGGCCGCCGCCGCGCGCTCCTCGAGCTCGCGCCGCAGCGCATCGTCGGTGCGGAAGGTGATCGTCGAGGACATGTGTACATTGTAAGACAAGTCGACGTGGTGACAGCATCGACGTCATGACCACCGATCCCGTCGCCCCCGCCTTCGCCGACCACTTCTCGCCGCTCGCCGCCCGCTACGCGGCGGTGCGGCCGACCTATCCGGCGGAGCTGTTCGACTGGCTCGCCGCCCTGCCGGCGCGGCGGGAGCGGGCGTGGGACGCGGGGACCGGGAGCGGGCAGGCGGCGGTGGCGCTGGCGGAGCGCTTCGCCGAGGTGATCGCCACCGACGCCTCGGACGCCCAGCTCGCGCAGGCGGCGCCGCACCCGCGGGTGAGCTACCGGCGGGCGGTGGCGGAGGAGTCGGAGCTCGCGGACGGCTCGATCGACCTCGTCACCGTCGCCCAGGCGGTCCACTGGTTCGACCTCGACCGCTTCTGGCCCGAGGTGCGCCGGGTGCTGGCGCCGGGCGGCGCGGTGGCGGTGTGGAGCTATCTCGGGGTGACGCTGGGGCCGGAGCTCGATCGGGTGATCGCCCGCTTCTACCGCGACGTCGTCGGTCCCTGGTGGCCGCCCGAGCGCGCCGCGGTGGAAGACGGCTACCGCTCGCTGCCCTTCCCCTTCGCCGAGATCGAGCCGCCGCCCTTCGAGATCCGCCTGCGTTGGGACCTCGCCCGCTTCGCCGGCTACCTCGGCACCTGGTCGGCGTCCCGCCACTGGTCCGACGCGCACGGCGGCGCCGACCCGGTGGCCGAGATCGCCGCCGACCTCGCCGCCGCCTGGGGCGACCCGGCGGTGGAGCGCGAGATCGTCTGGCCGATCGGCCTCCGGGCGGGGCGGCCGGAGGGCTGAGAGCTTGTGAATCGATCCTCCGCCCCGCCGGCCCGTGCCTTGCACCTCGTTGCCGCGAGGAGGGCCAGCGAGATGGACGACTCGGAACGCAGCTACGGCTACAGCGAGGACATCTACCACGGGCGGCGGGGGCCGGGCGGGCAGTACGGATCGTCGCTCCACGGCGACGGCGACGGGCCGTTCTACCCCGACCAGGAGCACTGGGAGCGGAGCTACGAGTACGGCCCGGAGTGGTCGCTCGGCCAGCCGCACCCCGGCGACTACGGTCCCGAGGAGGAGGCGGTGCACACGCGCGGCGACCGGGTGCGCGAGCGCCGGCCGCGCCCGGCGTCGCCGTCGCGCCGCGGCTTCGGAATGGGCAGCTCGTTCCACGGCGGCGAGTCGTGGACCTGGGACGTCGAGGGGCCCCACCGCGGCCGCGGCCCGGAGGGCTACCGGCGCTCCGACGAGCGCGTCCACGAGGAGGTCTGCGAGCGGCTGGCGGCGAACGGACGCCTCGACGCGGGGCGGATGCGGGTGCGGGTGGACGACGGCGAGGTGACGCTCGAGGGCGAGGTCCCCGACCGCCGCAGCAAGCGCCTCGCCGAGGTGATCGCCGACACCGTCGCGGGGGTGGTCGACGTCCACAACCGGCTGACGCTCGCCGGCGGCGTCCGGCGCGACGGCGACCGGCGCCAGGCGCCCGGACGGCGCGACGGCGGCCACGGCCCCTCCGGCGAGCCGACCGGCGAACGAAAGATGGGCGACCGCCCGATCGCCGAGGGCCGCGACCCGGAGACGGGGCGGCTGCTCGAGCCCGGCGAGGTGGTCGGCGTCGGCGCCGGCAGGGGGCGGGAGAGCCGCGACTGAGAGCGGCCGCCGGCCGGGCGGCTCCGGGCCGGCCCGCCCCGGAGCCGAGGCGACGGCGGAGCCCCGCTTCGAACGCCACCTCCGCCGCCTC
>DATABP010000552.1:0-9079 GCA_036259515.1 Thermoanaerobaculia bacterium
GCGCCAGCGCGCCTTCGCCGGCCAGCGGCCGGTAGTCGCCGCCGAGGAAGAGGTCGGCCTCGGCGCGTCGGGCCGAGAGCGCCTTCCAGGTGATCCACAGCTTGATCCGCCCGTCGCGCCAGGTCTCCACCAGCTCGGCGAGGAGGTCCCGGCGGGCCGTCGCGTCGCCGCCCACCGCCGCCTCGCGCGCCGCGAGCTCGTCGAGCAGCCGGCGGCGCAGCTCCCAATCGACCGGACGGCGGTTGTCCGGGTCGACGAGGCTGAAGCTCCACAGCTCGGTGCCCTGGTAGGTGTCGGGGACGCCGGGCGCGGCCTGCTGGAGGACGACCTGGGCGAGCGACGACCAGGCGCCGTGGGAGGCCACCAGGGCGTGGAAGCCGAGGAAGTCGTCGAGGAAGGCGTTGGGGCCGCTCTCGTCGAGGAGCTCGCGGGCGAAGGCGACGAGCGCCGCCTCCCACTCCTCGTTCGGGGTCAGCCAGTCGGTGTGCGACTTCGCCTCGCGCGACGCCTTGACCAGGTACTCCTCGAAGCGCTCGGCGAAGCGCGCCTCGCGCGGGTCGCGCAACGGCCAGGCGCCGACCAGCGTCTGGTACAGGAACAGCTCCTCGTTGGCGTCGGGGACGAGCGCGCCGGCCACCGCCCGCTTCTTGCCGCGGTTCATCGCGCTCCAGCGCTCGAGCCGCCGCTCCCACTCGCCGGCGATCTCCGACAGCACCCCGATCCGCGCCCGCACGTCCTCGCTGCGCTTGGCGTCGTGGGTGGTCGAGGCGGTGAGCGAGGCCGGGTGGCGGCGCCGGCGCAGGGCGTTCCTGCGGTGCCAGGCGTCGGCGTCGCCCGGCGGGTCGATCCCCTCCGGCTCGCCGCCGACGGTGTTCAGCGAGATCAGCCGGTTGTAGACGTAGAGCGCGGTGTCCTCCAGCCCCTTCGCCATCGCCGGGCCGGTGAGCTGCTGCCAGCGGGCGACGAAGTCGAGCCGGCGGGCGCGCTCGGCGGCGGGGTCGGCGGCGTGCTCGGCCGGGGCGAGGGTGAGCACCGCTTCGAGGAAGTCGTAGGCGGCGGCGGTCAGCGGCCCGCCGGGGGCGCGCCGGCGCGCCTCGGCGAGGGCGCGGGCGAGGTAGGCGCGCTCGGCCTCCCCCGGCCCGCGGCCGCGGTCGGCGTAGGTGCGGTAGACGGGCAGGCAGGCGGTGACCTCGACGAGCGCGCGGTGGAGCTCCGAGAAGGGCAGGTCGCGGGCGACGAGGTCGGCGGCGGCGAGCGCCTCGAGCCGCCGCGCCAGCGCCCCCGCCTCGCCGGCGAAGAGCGCCTCGATCGCCTCCTTCTTGCGCCGCGTGCGCACCTCCTCGAAGGGCTCGGTCAGGCCGGTGAAGCGGGCGTAGAGGCGGTCGAGCGCCGCGAGGCCGTGCGGCTCGACGAAGAGCGCCGCCAGCGACCCCGCCGCCTCGTAGCCGGTGGTGCCGGCGACCGGCCAGTCCTCCGGCAGCTCCTCGTCGCCGGCGAGGATCTTCTCGACCACGACGTAGAACGGCGCGCCGCCCGGATCGGGCAGCTCCTCCTGGAGACGCTCGAGGTAGCGGCGCGGGTCGCGCAGGCCGTCGACGTGGTCGATCCGCAGCCCGGCGACCGTGCCCGCGCGGACCAGCCGCAGCACCAGCTCGTGGCTGGCCCGGAAGACCTCCTCGT
Source organism: Thermoanaerobaculia bacterium (assembly GCA_036259515.1). Taxonomy (GTDB): domain Bacteria; phylum Acidobacteriota; class Thermoanaerobaculia; order Multivoradales; family JBCCEF01; genus DATABP01. The sequence continues at coordinate 1,681 of DATABP010000552.1, forward strand.
CCTCGGCGCGCAGGGCGGCGAGGTCGGCGACGTCGAAGAAGCGGCGGTAGTTGATCGCCTCGTTCGCCAGCCGCCAGCTCGCCGGCCGGTAGCGCTGGGCGGAGATCACCCGGTCGAGGGCGGCGGGGTCGGCGTTGATCGCGTCGAGGTCGGCGGCGGGCCCGACGGTGCCCGGGGCGAGCGGCAGGCGGAGGTCGTGGTAGGCGAGCTCCGGCCCGCCGTCGCCGGCGACCAGCCGCAGGACGCCGGCGGCGAGCTCCTCGCCGTAGAGGCCGCCCAGCACCGGCAGCAGCACCCGCCCCGGCCCGACCGTCGCCGACTCCCAGTCGACGTCGAAGAAGCGCCCGTAGGGCGACTCCGGGCCGGAGAGCAGCACGTCGCGCCACCACGGGTTCTCCACCGTCGCCGCCATGTGGTTCGGCACGACGTCGAGCAGCAGGCCCATGCCGCGGCGGCGCAGCTCGGCGGAGAGCTCGGCGAGCGCCGCCTCGCCGCCGATCTCGGGATCGATCCGCGTCGGATCGACCACGTCGTAGCCGTGCAGGCTGCCGCGGCGCGAGGCGGTCAGCGGCGAGGTGTAGAGGTCGCCGACGCCGAGCCGGTCGAGGTAGGCGACGAGATCGCGCGCCGCGGCGAGCGGGAAGCCGCCGTGGATCTGGAGGCGGTAGGTGGAGACCGGGACCCGGCGCGGCCACGGCGGGGCGGGGTCCGCTCGAGCCGGCTCCCGGCGTTCCTCGCCTCCGGGTGGCTTCCGGGCGCCCGCCGGCTCTTCGCTCATCGCCCTTGGCCGAGAAAGAGCTGGAACGACCAGGGCGCCAGCTCGACCGCCGCGCCCTCGTCCGAGGTCGCGTCTTCCGCCGCCTCTTCCTCCGCTCGCGGACCCGCCCACCTCGCGGCCGCCGAATCGAGCCGGCGCCGCCACCGGCCCGCCGAGAGCTTCGTCGTCCTCCTCTCACCCGAGAAGTTGAGCGCCACGAACGCTCGCTCCGCCGCACCCCCGTCGCCTCGCGAAACCCGCAGCACGCCCGTCTCCTCGTCCGCCTCCGCCACCAGCCCCTCGCTCGTCCGCCGCGCCAGCGCCGGCACCTCCCGCCGCAGCCGCAGGAGCTCCCGGTAGAGCCGCCGGAGCGCCGCCTTCTCCGGCCTCGCCGCCGCCGCCCGGTCGAGCCGCGAGCGCGCGAAGGTCTCCTCCGCCTGCGGGTCGGGCACGTCGTCGCGCTGGCCGAAGGCGGCGAACTCCTCCGCCCGGCCGCGGCGCACCGCCTCGACCAGCTCCGCGTCGCCGTGCGACACGAAGTAGAGGAACGGCCGCTCCTCGCCCCACTCCTCGCCCATGAAGAGGAGCGGCAGCCCGGGCGACAGGAGCAGCGCGCCGGCGGCGAGCTTGAGCCGCTCGAGGTCGACCAGCGCCGCCAGCCGGTCGCCGTGGGCGCGGTTGCCGGTCTGGTCGTGGTTCTGGGCGCAGACGACGAAGCGGCCGGCGGCGATCCCGCGCGCCGGCACGCCGTGGCGCCTCCGCCGGTACGGCGACCAGTCCCCGCTGTAGGCCCAGCCGTCGCGGTAGCACCGCGCGAGCTGCTCGAGACGCCCGAAGTCGCGATAGTAGCCGTCGCGCTCGCCGGTCAAGAGCGCATGGAGAGAGTGGTGGAAGTCGTCGCTCCACTGGGCGTCGAAGCCGGCGCCGCCCTCCTCCGGCGGACGCAGGAAGCGCAGCGTGTTGTCGGCGCTCTCGGCGAAGAGGTGCACCGGCCGCCCCAGCGCCTCGCCCTCGGCGTGGACAGCCGCCGCCAGCTCGGCGAGGAACGGGCGCTCGGACTCGTCGACGATGGCGTGCACCGCGTCGCAGCGCAGGCCGTCGACGCCGAGCTCGCGCACCCAGCGGACGGCGCTCTCGACGAACAGCCGGCGCACCGGCTCGCTGTCCCCCCCGTCGTAGTTGATCGCGTCGCCCCACGGGGTGCGGTAGCGGTCGGTGAAGTAGGGGCCGAAGTCGCCGAGCACGTTGCCCTCAGGCCCGAGGTGGTTGTAGACCACGTCGAGCACCACCGCCAGCCCGCGCGCGTGCGCCGCGTCGACCAGCCGCCCGAGCCCCTCCGGCCCGCCGTAGCCGTCCTGCACCGCGAAGGGCAGCACCCCGTCGTAGCCCCAGTTGCGCGAACCGGGGAACTGCGCCACCGGCATCACCTCGACCGCGGTGACCCCGAGGTCGACCAGGTCGTCGAGATGGCCGATCGCGCCGTCGAAGGTGCCCGCCTCGCTGAAGGTGCCCACGTGGAGCTCGTAGAGGACCAGCTCGTCGAGCGCCCGCCCGCGCCAGCCGCCCCCCGGCCGCGCCGCCTCCGGCCGCGCGACCACCGCCGACGGCCCGTGCACTCCACGGGGCTGGAACCGCGACGCCGGGTCCGGCCGCTCGACGACCTCGCCGTCGGCCCGGTGCAGCCGGTAGAGGTAGAGCGTCCCCGGCCCGGCCCCGGCGACCGTGCGCGAGAAGTACCCCTCCCGCTCCGGCCCCTCGCCCTCCTCCGCCGCCAGCTCGACGACCCGCGCCTCCGGCGCCACCAGCCGCACCTCCACCCGCGCCGCCCGCGGCGCCCAGACGCGGAAGCGGGTCCCCTCCCCCGGCGCCCACAGGGCGCCCAACGTCAGACTCCAACGGCTCGACACGACGGGTTCTCCGGGCCTGAGATCGACGGCCGACACGGACCGGCCGCCCCTGCCGCTCGCCTCAGCAAGAGGAGAGCCAGCGGGGCGCCGCAGGCGGCCTCCCCTACCGCGCCCGCCCCTTGAACACCACCGCCCCCAGCGGCGGGATGGTGATCGCCAGCGAGTGCGAGCGGCCGTGGAGCGGCGCCGGGCTGGCCTCGACGCCTCCGAGGTTGCCCTGAGCGGAGCCGCCGTACTCGGGCGCGTCCGTGTTGAGCACCTCGGCCCACCAGCCGCCGCCGGGCACGCCGACGCGGTACGAGTGGCGCGGCATCGGCGTGAAGTTGAAGGCGGCGACGATCACCTCGTGGCGGTCGTCGCGGCCGCGGCGCAGGAAGACCAGCACCGAGTGCTCGGCGTCCGCGGCGTCGATCCACTCGAAGCCGGCGGGGTCGCAGTCGAGCTGGTGGAGGGCCGGCTCGGCGCGGTAGAGGCGGTTGAGGTCCGAGACCAGGCGCGAGATGCCGCGGTGGGCGGGGTTTTCGAGCAGGTGCCAGTCGAGGCTCGACTCGTGGCTCCACTCCCGCCACTGCGCCAGCTCGCCGCCCATGAACAGCAGCTTCTTCGCCGGCGTCAGCCACTGGTAGGCGTAGAGGAGGCGCAGGTTGGCGAGCTTCTGCCAGTCGTCGCCCGGCATCTTGGCGAGGAGCGACCCCTTGCCGTGCACCACCTCGTCGTGCGACAGCGGCAGGGTGAAGCTCTCCGAGAAGGCGTAGACGCCGCGGAAGGTGAGCTGCCCCTGGTGGTACTTGCGGTGCACGGGGTCCTTCTGCATGTAGAGCAGCGTGTCGTGCATCCAGCCCATGTCCCACTTGTAGCCGAAGCCCAGGCCGCCGACGTAGGTGGGGCGCGACACCATCGGCCAGGCGGTCGACTCCTCGGCCCAGGTCTGGACGTCCGGGTGGTGCTCGTAGATCGCCACGTTCATCTGGCGCAGGAGCTCGATCGCCTCGAGGTTCTCGCGGCCGCCGTGGACGTTGGGGACCCACTCGCCGGCCTTCCGCGAGTAGTCGCGGTAGAGCATCGAGGCGACGGCGTCGACCCGCAGGCCGTCGGCGTGGAAGCGGTCGAGCCAGTAGAGCGCCGACGACACGAGGAAGCTCCGCACCTCGTGCCGCCCGTAGTTGAAGATGAAGCTCCCCCAGTCCGGGTGGAAGCCCTCGCGCGGGTCGGAGTGCTCGAAGAGGTGGGTGCCGTCGAAGTAGGCGAGGCCGTGCTCGTCGGTCGGGAAGTGCGACGGCACCCAGTCGAGGATCACCCCGATCCCCTCCTGGTGCAGGCGGTCGATCAGGAACATCAGGTCCTGCGGCGTGCCGAAACGGGCGGTGGGCGCGAAGTAGCCGGTCGTCTGGTACCCCCACGAGCCGTAGAACGGGTGCTCCATCACGGGCAGGAGCTCGACGTGGGTGAAGCCCAGCTCCTTGCAGTGGGCGGCGAGCGGCTCGGCGATCTCGCGGTAGCCGAGCGGGCGGTTCCCCTCCTCGGGCTTGCGCCGCCAGGAGCCGAGGTGGACCTCGTAGATCGACACCGGGGCGTCGAGCGCGGCGCGGCGGCGGCGGTCCGCCATCCACTCGCCGTCGCCCCACGAGTAGTCGAGGTGCCAGAGGACCGAGCCGGTCTTGGGCGGCACCTCGCTCCGCACCGCGAAGGGATCTGCCTTGTCGACCCGGTAGCCGCCCCAGCGCGAGCGCACGTGGAGCTTGTAGTTCATCCCCGCCTCGGCGCCCGGGATGAAGCCCTCCCAGATCCCCGAGGCGCCGCGCGCGGCGAGCGGATGGGCGTCGCGGTCCCAGCCGTTGAAGTCGCCGATCACGCTCACCGCCTGGGCGTTCGGCGCCCACACGGCGAAGGCGTAGCCCTCCTGGCCGTGGAGGCGGCGGCGGTGCGCGCCGAGCTTGGCGTAGAGGCGGAAGTGGCGGCCCTCGTTGAAGAGGTAGAGGTCGTCGTCGGACAGCAGGCTCTCGCCGCCGGCGACCTCCTCGGCGGCGGCGACCTCGGCGCGCTCGGCGATGGCGGCGGCCTGGGCCGAGGCGGCTTCGGGGGAGACGGCGGCGGAGGGCGGTGATTCGGCGGTTTCGACTTCCGCCGCGGCGGCAGCGCCCGGCGAATCGTCTTCTTCGACGACGAGGGTGGTCGTCGACGCGGCGGCGGCGGGCGGTCCCACCTCACGCTCCCGAGGGGCGCCGGCTCGCGTGCGGTCGGCGGCAGCGCCGGACGGGCGGTCGGCCTCGGCTGCGGACTCCCCCCCGGCCGGAGGCTCGAGCACGGAGGCGGCGGGGCGGCGGTCGTCGGGCATGGCGCTTCTTTCTTCCAGGTGAGCGGTTCGGGATTCGTCGGCGGAGCCTGCGGCGGCACCCTCGGCAGGGACGTTCGCAAGGTCCGTTCCGGCGCCGAACGCCTCTCCGTCGTCGAGCGCGACCTCCGCCATCTCCCCCGCCTCGCCCCGCCGCGCCGCGTCGAGCCGCGCCAGCGTGCCGACCACCCGCGGGTCGCGCGCCAGCTCCTCCAGCGTGCGGCGGGAGCGGCGGCGCCAGTTCGGCCGCTCGGTCGAGGTGCCGGGGGTGTTCTGGGGCGCGACCTCGCCCCACAGGTCCTCCAGGTTGACCAGCACGAGCGCCGCCTCGCTCTCGCCGAGCGAGGCGAGCGCGGCGGAGAGCACCTCGTGCGGGTCGTGCTCGTCGGGCGGCAGATGCCCCGAGCGGACGAGGCCGCGGCGCCAGGCCTCCCGCTCGCCGGCCCGCTCGCGCTCCAGGCCGGCCGCCTCGGCGTCGTCGAGCAGGCCGAGCTCGCGGCGGTCGGCGATCTCGGCGCCGCTCCAGAAGGCGTGGAAGGTCGGCATGTCGTGGGTGTTGAGGCTGGCGACGACGTCGGGGTCCGGCGGCGGGTGGAGGGCGGGCGCCTCGGGGCCGCGGTCGACCTCGAACGGCAGCACGAACATCCGCGCGATCCGGTGCCGCTGGAGCGCGCGGTCGACGTACTCCGGCACGGTGCCGAGGTTCTCGCCGACCAGCCGCGCCCGCGCCCGGTGCGACTCCAGGGTGAGCACGGCGGTCAGCTCCTCGGCCGGGGCGCGCACGTAGGCGCCGTCGGTGGCCGTCGCGCCGCGCGGCACCCACCACAGCCGGTGGAGCTGCATCACGTGGTCGATGCGCAGCCAGCCCGCGTGCGCCAGGTGGTGGCGCACCACCGCCGCCCAGTGGGCGTGCCCCTCCTCCCGCGAGCGCTCGGGGTGGATCGGGTGGAAGCCCCAGTCCTGGCCGCGGACGAAGAAGTCGTCCGGCGGCGCGCCGGCGGAGACCTCCATCGCGAAGAGGCCGCGGTGGCGCCAGACGTCGAAGGAGTCCGGATGGACGCCGAGCGGCAGGTCGAGGTAGAGGCCGCCCCGGTTCGCGTCGCCGCCCTCGCCGCGGAGCGCCGCCGCCAGCCCGGCGAGCTGCTCGTCGGCGGCGAGCTGGGCGTAGAGGTGAAAGCGGGACGCGGCCCGATCGATCTCGGCTCCGGAGAGGTCGCCCGAACGGAGGGGCTCGGGCCAGGAGTGCCAGCTCTCTCCGCGCGCCTCGCCGACGGCGCGGAAGGCGGCGTAGTCGGCCAGCTCCGGGCGGCGCGCGAGCAGGCGATCGAGGGCGGCGCGGCGCTCGTCCGGGGCGGCGGTGAAGAAGGCGTCGGCGAGGAGGGCGAGCACGCGGCGGCGGAGCGCGTAGGCGCGACGGTAGTCGACGTGTCGCTCGCCGGCGAGGCGCACCGCCTCGGCGACGAAGTCCGACGCGCCGAGGAGCCGCCGCGCCTCGGGGCTCGCCTCCAGCTCCGGCAGCCGCCGCGGGTCGACGTAGAGCTCGTTCCAGGCCAGCCGCGAGGCCGGCGCGTAGGGGCTGGGCTCGAACGTCCCGCGCGACCCGTCGCCGCCGTCGCCGAGGAAGGCGGCGAGGAGCGGCAGGGTGGCGACGGTGCCGCCGCCGCGCTCGCCCACCCAGCGGCCGAGCGCCTCGAGGTCGGAGAGGTCGCCGACGCCCCAGTCGCCCGCCTCGCGGCGCAGCGCGTAGAGCGGCAGGAAGACGCCCCAGTCGCGGGGCGCGCGGCGCGCGGCGGAGCGGCGGCCCAGCCCGGGCAGCCGCAGCCGGCCCAGCCGTCGCGATCCCCCGCTCTCCTCGCCCCCCCACCACGCCCGCCGCGGCGCGGAGATCACCCGCGTTTCGGCGACGGTGCCGTCGTCGAATTCGAGCCGCAGCCGGTGAAAGCCCGGCGGCAGCTCCGACGGCAGCGCCAGCCGCCGCCGATCGACCACCGGCGCGCCGGGCTCGCCATCGGCGGGAGCGCCCGCGGCCGGCAGCCGGTCGAGCGCACGCCGCCAGCGCCGCGCCCGGCCGCTCTCGAAGACCAGCTCGGCGTCCACCCGCCCCCGCCCCGCCTCCCTGCCCGGCAGCTCCAGATCGACGGCGCCCTCGCCGTCCCAGGCCACCGCCACCGGCGGCGCCCGCCGCGCCAGCCGCTCCTCGCGGAGCGCCGCCAGCGCCGCCGGCGCGTCCTCCGGCCGCTCGACCGGCGAGCCGAGGGCGGAGACCACCGCCAGCAGCGCCTCGGTCGTCGCCGTGCGCCGCTTGCCGGTGGCGTCGTCGTAGGCGAGGAGGACCCCGCGCTCGGCGGCGAGGCGGCGCAGCGCGGCGCCGGCGCCGGCCGCCGCGCGGCGGCTCAACCGGCG
>DATABP010000553.1:0-2135 GCA_036259515.1 Thermoanaerobaculia bacterium
GGCGGCCGCCGCCGCCTTCCTGCGCGCCGAGCACGGCGCCGGCGTCGCCGACAGCCTGGTCGTCCGCTCGACGGCGCCCGGCCCGCGCGGCGCGCTGACCCACGTCCGCTTCGGCCAGGAGGTCGCCGGGCTGAGCGTCTACGGCGCCTATGTCAAGGCCGCCGTCGATCCCTCCGGCCGGGTGGTCAGCGTGGTCGAGAACCTGGCGACCGGCGTCGGCCGCGGCGTCGCGCCGGCGCGGATCGGCGAGGCCGCCGCGCTCGCCGCCGCCCTCGCCCTCCACCATCCGGGCGTGGACGCCGGCGACGCCGACTTCTTCCACCAGCCGCCCACCGTCGAGCGGGTGGCGGTGCCGCGCGGCGCCTCCGGGTTCGCCGAGGGCTTCGTCGTCGTCACCTGGAGCGAGGACGACAACCTCCTGTGGCACACGCTGGTCGACGGCGACGGCGAGCCGGTCCACGCCGAGCTGCGCACCAACACCGACAGCTATCTCGTCTTCCCCGACCATCCGGGCAACTCGGCGCAGACGCTGGTCGCCGGCCCCGGCGCCGGCAACGCCGAGTCGCCGATCGGCTGGGTGACCTCGAACACCACCATCGGCAACAACGTCGACGCCTACCTCGACCGCGACGACAGCGACTCCGCGGACGCCAACGGCCGCCCGGTGTCGTCGACCCAGAGCTTCGCCTTCGCCGTCGATCTCTCCCAGGAGCCGACGATCTCGGTCAACCAGCAGGCGGCGGTGACCAACCTCTTCTACTTGAACAACGTCATCCACGACAAGCTCTACCGCCACGGCTTCGTCGAAGGCGCCGGCAACTTCCAGCAGGACAACTTCGGCCGCGGCGGCTCGGGGAACGACCCGGTCAACGCGGAGGCGCAGGACGGCGGCGGCGTCAACAACGCCAACTTCGCCACGCCGACCGACGGTTCGCGGCCGCGCATGCAGATGTTCCTGTGGACCACCACCAGCCCGGGCCGCGACGGCGACCTCGACTCCGACATCGTCTGGCACGAGTACGGCCACGGCCTGACCTGGCGGATGATCGGCGGCATGAGCGGCGCGCTCGCCGGCGCCATCGGCGAGGGAATGGGCGACGTGCTGTCGATCTACGCCAACCGGAACCCGGTGGTCGGCGAGTACGCGACGAACGACCCGGGCGGCATCCGCCGCTTCCCCTACGACGACTACCCGCTGACCTACGGCGACGTCGCCGGCTCGTCGGTGCACGCCGACGGCGAGATCTACGCCGGCACGATGTGGCACCTCCTCGAGCTGTGGGAGGCCGCCGGCTTCACCCAGGACGCGCTCTACGACGCGGTGATCGGCGGCATGAACTTCACGCCCTCGCGCCCCGCCTACGAGGACATGCGCGACGGCATCCTCGCCGCCTCGCCCACCCAGGCCCAGGACTGCGTCGTGTGGCAGGCGTTCGCCGACTTCGGCATCGGGGTCGGCGCCGACGGCGTGGAGAGCTGCCGCATCTTCAGTTGCGACGTGACGATCACCGAGTCGTTCGCCGTGCCCGCCGAGTGCACCGGGGGCGGCGGCAACACCGCGCCGACGGCGACCATCGCCGCGCCGGCCGACGGCGCCGGCTTCACCGAGGGCGACGCGGTCACCTTCAGCGGCGGCGCCAGCGACGCCGAGGACGGCGACCTCTCCGCCGGGCTGGTGTGGACCTCCAGCCGCGACGGCCAGATCGGCAGCGGCGCCGCGTTCACCACCACGGCGCTCTCGGCCGGCAGCCACACGATCACCGCCACGGTGACCGACAGCGGCAACCTCTCCGGCTCCGACTCGATCGCCATCTCGGTCCAGGCGGCCGGCGGCGGCGGCGGCATCACGCTCGCCGCCAGCGGCCGCAAGGTCAAGGGCGTGCAGACCGTCGACCTCTCCTGGAGCGGCGCCGCGTCGACCAGCGTCGACGTCTTCCGCAACGGCGCGCTGATCACCACCACCGCCAACGACGGCGCGCACACCGACAGCACCGGCCAGAAGGGTGGCGGGACCCACCAGTACCAGGTCTGCGAGGCGGGCACCTCGGTGTGCTCGAACGTCGCGTCGGTGGTCTTCTAGCGCGCGACGCCGGACGGACCGCCGAAGTCCCGGGGGGGGGGGGGGGGGGGGGGGG
>DATABP010000554.1:0-2585 GCA_036259515.1 Thermoanaerobaculia bacterium
CGGCCTCGCCGTCGCGCTGCTCGCCGCCGGCGGGCTGTTCGTGGCCGGCCGCGACGCCAACGGCGAGGAGGCCGCGGAGGCCGCCGCCGCCGAGGGCGAGCAGGAGGACGAGGAGAAGGCGCCGATCCCGGTCGAGGTCGCCGTCGTCGAGACCGGCGCCATCGCCTCCTATCTCTCCGCCACCGCCAACCTGATCGCCCCCGGCGAGGTCGACGTCGTCGCCGAGACCGAGGGTCGGGTCGAGCGGGTGCTGGTCGTCGAGGGCGACTGGGTGGCGAAGGGGCAGCTCCTCGCCACTCTCGCCCGCGGCGACGCCGAGATCGCGCTCGAGAAGGCGCGGGTGCGCGAGGAGAACGCGGTCGCCGTCCACCAGCGCGGCCTCGACCTCGCCGCCGAGCAGCTGATCAGCCGCGAGGACCTCGAGAAGCGCGACATGGACGCCCGCCTGGCGAAGCAGGAGCGCGCCGAGGCGGAGTGGAACCTGGCGAAGACCGAGGTGCGGGCGCCGATCGGCGGCCGCGTCACGCTGCGCCACACGCAGCCCGGACGCCACGTCTCCCCCGGCGAACCGCTCTTCCACCTCACCGACCGCGACCTCGTCGCCTACGTCTACCTGCCGGAGAAGGACGTGCTGGCGCTCGACCTCGGCCGTCGCGTGGAGCTGGCTCTCGACGCCGCCCCCGACGTCGCCTTCCACGGCCGCATCCGCCGGATCTCGCCGGTGGTCGACCCGGCGACCGGGACGGTGAAGGTGACGGTGGAAGCGGTGTCGCCGCCGGCGGCGGTGCGCCCCGGGAGCTTCGTCACCGCCAGGATCGTCCGCGAGCGGCGGCCGGACGCGGTGCTCCTGCCCAAGGACGCGGTGATCCGCGAGCTGGCCCAGGCGCACGTCTTCGTCGCCCGCCGCGACGGCGACGGGCTGGTCGCCGCCCGCCGGGAGATCGCCCTCGGGCTCGAGGAGGAGTCGCGGGTCGAGGCGGTCTCCGGCATCCGCCCGGGCGAGCGGCTGATCGTCGCCGGCCAGGGCGCGCTCAAGGAAGGCACCCGCATCCGCGTGCTCGGCGATGCCGCGGGCGCCGAAGGCAAGGGCTAGGGCGATGCGCCTGATCGAGCTCTCGCTGCGCCGCCGGGTCACCGTTTCGATGCTGGCGGTGGCGGTGGTGCTGTTCGGCGCGGTCAGCTTCGGGCGGCTGCCGGTGTCGCTCCTGCCCGACCTCACCTACCCCAGCCTGACCGTCGAGACGCGCTACGACGGCGCCGCGCCGGCCGAGGTCGAGTCGCTGGTCACCCGGCCGGTCGAGGAGGTGGTCGGCGTGGTCACCGGCGTCGAGCGGCTGACCTCCACCTCGCGGCCCGGGCTGTCGCAGGTGGTGCTCGAGCTCGAGTGGGGCCGCGACATGGACTTCGCCGCCCTCGACGTGCGGCAGAAGCTCGACCTCCTGACCCTGCCCGCCGACGCCGAGCGCCCGGTGCTCCTCCGCTTCGACCCCGCCAACGAGCCGGTGCTGCGCCTCTACCTCACCGGCGAGAACCAGGGGCCGACGGCGCTCCGCTACGTCGCCGAGGAGGTGCTCAAGAAGGACCTCGAATCGACCGAGGGGGTCGCCGCGATCAAGGTCAACGGCGGCGCCGAGGAGGAGATCGAGGTCCGCGTCGACGAGCGCAAGCTGGCGGCGCTCGGGCTGTCGGTCGAGGAGGTCGGCGGCCGGCTCCTCGCCGAGAACGTCGACCAGGCCGGCGGCAGCCTCTACGAGTCGGAGGCGCGCTACCTGGTGCGCGCGGTCAACGAGCTGACCGACACCGGCGACGTGCGCGACGTGGTGATCGCCACCCGCGAGGGAAGGAACGTGCTCCTGGGCGAGGTGGCGACGGTCGTGCGCGGCGCTCGCCGCCAGGAGGTGCTGGCGCGCCACGGCGGCGCGCCGGCGGTCGAGCTGGCGATCTACAAGGAGGGCGACGCCAACACCGTGCAGGTGGCGCAGTCGATCAGGGCGCGGCTCGCCGCCCTCGCCGGCGAGCTGCCGGAGGGGATCGAGGTCCACCACGGCGCCGACCAGAGCCGCTTCATCGAGGCCTCGATCGACGAGGTGCTGTCGAACGCGCTGGTCGGCGGCCTCATCGCGATGATCGTGCTGCTCCTCTTCCTCAAGAGCGTGCGCTCGACGCTGATCATCGGGGTGTCGATCCCGATCTCGATCGTCGCCACCTTCTTCCTGATGTACCGCACCGGCACCTCGCTCAACGTGATGTCGCTCGGCGGCCTGGCGCTCGGCGTCGGCATGCTGGTGGACAACGCGATCGTGGTGTTGGAGGCGGTGTTCAAGCGCCACGAGGCGGGCGAGGGCTGGTGGACGGCGTCGCTCCGCGGCGCCGGCGAGGTGGGCGGAGCGGTGACCGCCTCGACCTTGACCACCGTCGCCGTCTTCGTGCCGGTCGTCTTCCTCGACGGCGTGGCGGCTCAGCTCTTCCGCGACATGGCGCTGACGGTGTCGTTCTCGCTGGTCGCCTCGCTGGCGGTGGCGCTGACGCTGATCCCGATGATGACCGCGCTCGCCGGCCGCGGCGAGGACGGGGCGGCGGCCGCC
>DATABP010000555.1:0-2231 GCA_036259515.1 Thermoanaerobaculia bacterium
CGCCGCCCCCGTCGACGAGCCGGCCTCCGGCCTGCCGCCCGCCCCCTGGGAGGAGCCGGCATGAGGGTGCCGCCCTCCCTCAACATCCTGGGCATCGCGGTGGGCGCCACCCTGCTCTACACCTGGGTGGGCCAGCTGGTGCCGCAGAAGGAGGTCCATCCGCCGGAGGTGGTGGAGATGGCCGAGGACATCTCGACCGCCGAGATGGTCGAGATCGGCCAGGAGATCTTCGTCGGCAAGGGCCTCTGCAACACCTGCCACACCATCGGCTCCTCGGGGGCGCTGCGCTTCCCCGACCTCGCCGGCATCGCCACCCGCGCCGGCGAGCGGGTGCCCGGCCAGGACGCGCTGACCTACATGGCGGCGAGCCTCTACGAGCCGAACGGCTACATCGTCCCCGGCTTCAACCCCGGCATGCCCGAGATCGACGCGCCGCCGATCGCGCTCTCCGACGACGAGATCCGCGCCGTCCTCGCCTACCTCCAGACGCTCGGCGGCGAGGCGACGATGACGATGGCGACGGTGATCCCGTTCGCCGAGGGCGCCGAGACCACCTCCGACGTCGATCCCCCGGGCGGCGCCACCGCCGCCCAGGACGCCGCCGCCGCGCAGGTCGTCGCCACCACCCCGGCGGGCGCGGTCGGCGACGGCGGCGAGGCGCTCCTCGCCCGCTTCGGCTGCACCGAGTGCCACGCCGCCGAGGCGGGCGGCGAGGGCAGCCTGGCCGGCGTCGGCGGCCGCCTCGACCGGCCGGCGATCCAGCGCCGGCTGATCGCTCACGAGCCGCCGCTGCCGGAGACCACGCGACAGCGGGTGACGCTCGCCGACGTCGAGGCGATGACCGACTATCTCGCCGGGCTCGGAGGGCAGGGATGAGGCTCTGGCTCTTCGCCGCCGTCGCCGCCGGGCTGGCGCTCGTCGCCCTCCTGCCGCGGCTGACCCGCGGCCGGGTGCGGATCAACCCGCTCACCTGGATCGGCGCCTGGGCGCTCGCGGCGTGGCTGGTGCTGCAGTTCGGGTTCGTGGTGCCGGTGCCGCGGTCGGTGGTCCACATCTACTTCGGGATCGCGGCGCTGGCGCTCGCCATCTACGTCAGCGCCGACCGCGAGCGGCTGGCGTCGGCGAAGCGGCCGCTCGTCGCCTTCCTCACCGAGCGGCGGTTCACGCCCTACCTCGCAGCGCTGGTGGTGCTGATCCCGGCGCTGGTCGTCACCGGCATCTGGCTGGAGGCCACCGAGCCGCCGGCGCCGCCGGCCTTCGGGCGCACCGTCCACCCGGCGCCGCCGGACCAGATCATGGTGCACGGCCAGGCGGTGAACCTGGTGCGGGTCGACAATCCGTACCGGCACCTCGAGACCTCGAGCCCGGAGGAGTTCGCCCGCCACGTCGCCAACGGCCGCCGCGTCTACTACGAGAACTGCTTCTACTGCCACGGCGACCTGCTCGAGGGCGGCGGCATGTTCGCGCACGGGCTCGACCCCATCCCGACCAACTTCCAGGACGCCGGCAACCTGCCGCAGCTCCAGGAGTCGTTCCTCTTCTGGCGCGTCGCCAAGGGCGGCCCCGGGCTGCCGGCCGAGGGCGGTCCGTGGGACTCGGCGATGCCGGCGTGGGAGACCTTCCTCTCCGAGGAGGAGATGTGGGACGTGGTGCTCTTCCTCTACGAGTTCACCGGCTGGCAGCCGCGGGCGCGCCACGAGACGGTGGTGGAGGGCGAGTGACGATCTCACCGCAGACCCTGCGCCCGAAGGCCCTGCGGCGGACGACCGCGCTCCTCGCCCTCGCCGCGCCGCCGCTCGCCGCCGCCGTGGCGCTGGCGCTGACCTCGGCCGCGCCCCCCGCCGCCGGTGCCGCCGAGGCCGTGCCGAACCTCGGCACCGACGCCCAGCGCCAGGCCGGCAAGGCGGTCTACGACCAGTACTGCGCGCAGTGCCACGGCGACGAGGGCGACGGCCGCGGCGTCGCGGCGCCGTTCCAGCTCCCGCCGCCGCGCGACTTCACCGCCGCCAAGTACAAGTTCCGTTCGACGCCCTTCGGCACCCTGCCGACCGACGCCGACCTCGAGCGCACCATCCGCGACGGCCTGCCCTACACCGGCATGCCCGGCTTCCCGACGCTCTCGGACGACGAGGTGGCGGACGTCGTCGTCTACCTCAAGAGCCTGGCGCCGGACTGGCAGAACCCCGCCGCCTACGGCGAGCCGATCCGCGTCCCGGACCCGCCGGCCATCG
>DATABP010000556.1:0-2834 GCA_036259515.1 Thermoanaerobaculia bacterium
ACCGCGCCCTCACCGCCGACCGCAGTGCACTCCCGATCGCGCGCGGTCCGATAGAGCGCGCCGCGATCCCCATCTCCCACCGACAGGCGCGCGTGCCCCGTCCCCCGCGGGCCGCCCCGCCCCCGCGGCCTTCCCACCGCCTCCTACCGCCGGCTGTTCTCCGATCCCTCCGACCCCTCCGGCCACCCCGCCACCAACCCCCGCGTCGCCTCCCAGTGCGCCAGCAGCTCCGCCATCGAGTCGCCCCCGAGCTTCTCGAGCAGGGCGTCCGCCAGCACCAGCGCCACCATCGCCTCGGCGATCACCCCCGCCGCCGGCAGCGCCGTCACGTCGCTGCGCTCGTACTGCGAGGTGTGGGGCTCCAGCGTGTCGAGGTCGACCGACGGCAGGCCCTTGCGCAGGGTGGCGATCGGCTTCTTGTAGGCGGTGACCACCACGTCCTCGCCGTTGGTGATGCCGCCCTCCAGCCCGCCGGCCCGGTTCGTCGTTCGCCCGAAGCGCCGCGCCGCCGGGTCGTAGGCGATCGCGTCGTGCGCCGCGCTGCCGAAGCCGGCGGCGGCGGCGAGCGCGGCGCCGATCTCCACCGCCTTGACCGCCGGCACGCTCATCACCGCCTGCGCCAGCCGGCCGTCGAGCTTGCCGTCCCAGGCGACGTGCGAGCCCAGGCCCGGCGGCACGCCGCGGGCGATCACCGTCACCGCGCCGCCGAGCGTCTCGCCCTCCTCCTTGGCGCGGTCGACCAGCGCCACCATCTCCGGCTCGAGGTCGCGGTGGATGGCGCGGAGCGGCGAGGCGTCGTCGACCGCGGCGACCTCCTCCCAGCCGGGCACCGGCCGGTCGGCGCCGAGCGGACCGAGCGAGCGGACGCCGCTCCGGATCTCGACCCCGACGGCGGCGAGGAGCATCTTGGCGAGGGCGCCGGCGGCGACGCGGCCGGTGGTCTCCCGCGCCGAGGCGCGCTCGAGCACGTCGCGCGGGTCGCGGCGCAGGTACTTCTGGCTGCCGGCGAGGTCGGCGTGGCCGGGGCGCGGCGACTTGATCCGCCGCAGCTCGGCCTTGCGCGGGTCGACCTCGAACGGGTCGAGCACCTCCCGCCAGCTCCCCCAGTCCCGGTTCTCGACCCACAGCGCCACCGGCGAGCCGATCGTCTCGCCGCCGCGCACGCCGCCGCGCACCTCGACCCGGTCGCGCTCGATCCGCATGCGCCGGCCGCGGCCGTGGCCGTGCTGGCGGCGGGCGAGGTCGCGGTCGATCAGGTCACGGTCGACGCGGAGGCCGGCGGGCAGGCCGGAGAGGAGGACGGTGAGGCCGGGACCGTGGCTTTCGCCGCCGGTGACGAGGGAGAGGCGACGGAGCATCGGGCGGCGAGGATACCAGCGCCGCTACGCCGCCGCCGCCCGCCGGCTCAGCCGCCGTGCCGCCGCCACCACCAGCAGCACCGCGGTGCCGAGCAGCACCATCGTCGGCCCGGACGGCAGGTCGGTGGCGTAGGCGATCGCGAAGCCGCCCACCGTCATCAGCGCCCCGAGCGCCGTCGACGCGGCGACCACGGCGAGGAAGCGGCGGAAGAGGAGCAGCGCCACCACCGGCGGGATGGTGAGGAGCGCCATCGCCAGGATGATGCCGACGAGCTGGATGAGGAAGACGACGGCCAGCGCGGTGACCAGGAGGATCGCCGTCGTCGCCAGCCGCACCGGCACCCCCTGGACCGCCGCGAACTCCTCGTCGAAGGCCACCGCCACCGCCTCCTTGTAGAAGAGCGCGAAGGCGGCGAGCACCACCGCCACCAGCGCCGCCGCCGCCGCCACGTCGCGGTCGCCGACGGTGAGGATGTTGCCGAAGAGGTAGGTCATCAGGTTGGGCGCGTAGCCGGGGGTGAGGTGGACGAAGACGACGCCCAGCGCCATCCCCACCGCCCACAGGATGCCGATCAGCGCGTCGTGCGAGCGCGCCGCCGCCGCGCCGCCGGCCGGCGCCGCGCCGCGCCAGAGGACCAGCGCCGCCGCCACCGCCACCGCCGCAGCGCCGGCCAGCGGCTCGACGCCGAGGAAATAGCAGATCCCCAGCCCGCCGAACGAGGCGTGGCTGATCCCGGCGCCGAGGAACACCAGCCGCTTGACCACCACCAGCGTGCCGACGACGCCGCACAGCACGCTGGCGAGGAGGCCGGCGGCGAGCGCCTGGCGGACGAAGTCGTAGGAGAGGGCGTCGAGGCTCACGGGCGGTCGCCGTGCGGCGGGTGCGGCTCGAGCACCCGGTGCGGCACGCCGTGGGCGATCAGCTCGACCGGGCAGCCGTAGACCTCCTCGAGCATCGCCGCCGTCAGCTTGCCCTCGGCGTGGTAGTGGAGCCGCCGGTTGACGCAGGCGATCTGGCGCACGATGCCGGCGAGCGGCGTCAGGTCGTGGGTGACGACGACGATCGGCATCGCGCGGTGGAGCTCGACCAGCGTGTCGACCAGCGCGCCGCGCACCTCGGAGTCGAGCGAGGCGAGCGGCTCGTCGAGGAGGAGCGCCTCGGGCTCCGAGGCGAGCGCGCGGGCGATCAGCGTGCGCTGGAGCTGCCCGCCGGAGAGGTCGGCGACCGGCTTGTGGGCGTGCGGGAGGAGCCCCACGCGGTCCATCGCCCGCCGCGCCGCCGCGCGGTCGTCGTCGCGGAAGCGGGCGAGCGGGCCGCGGAGGCCGAGCCGCCCCATCCGCACCACCTCGTCGACGCGGGCCGGGAAGTGGCGGTCGAAGCCGGCGAACTGCGGCACGTAGCCGAGCCCGCCGCGCCGCCGCGCGTGCCGCCGCACCGCGCCCCGCCACGGCTCGACCAGGCCGAGCATCAGCCGG
>DATABP010000557.1:0-2728 GCA_036259515.1 Thermoanaerobaculia bacterium
ACGCCGGAGGCGCCGCCCGCCGGTCCCGGCACCCCCGGCTCCCGGACGCCGCGATGAGGATCGGGATCGACCTCGGCACCAGCTACTCCCTCGCCGCGCGCCTGCACCCCGGCGGCGCCACCGCGCTGATCCCCGACGCGCGGCACCAGGACAGCTTCCACACCCCCTCGACGGTGGTGATCGCCCAGGGGGGCGTCTTCGTCGGCCGGCTGGCCGAGGACATCGTCGAGAGCGACGCCGACCTGCCGGCGATCCGCTTCTTCAAGCGGCGGCTGGGCGATCGGGAGGCGATCTACTTCGACGACCGCGGGCGCGGCTGGCACGCCGAGGGGCTGTCGGCGCTGATCCTCGACAAGCTGCGCTTCGACGCCGAGACCGAGGGCTCGCGCGAGGTGGAGGGCGCGGTGATCGGCGTCCCCGCCCATTTCAACGACCGCCAGCGCCGCGCGGTGGTGGCGGCGGCCAGCCTCGCCGACCTGCCGCTCGTCGACCTGATCGACGAGCCGGTGGCGGCGGCGCTCCACTACGGCGTGGCGGCGCGCGCGCACCGCGAGGTGATCCTCGCCTACGACTTCGGCGGCGGCACCTTCGACGCCACGGCGCTGACCCTCGACGAGCGCGGCATCTACGTCCTCGCCAAGAGCGGCCTGACCGAGCTCGGCGGCAAGGAGCTCGACGAGAAGGTGGGCGAGATGGTGCTCGAGCAGTTCACCCGCGCGCTCCGGGCGCGGCCGGAGCTGACCGCCCGCACCCTCCTCGAGCTGCGCCGGGCGTCGGAGGAGATCAAGATCGAGCTCTGCGCGCCGGACGTGCGACGGGTCGAGCGGCCGGTGCTCCTCGGCCACGAGACGGTCGAGGTGCGCATCGACCGCGCCGACCTCGAGCGCGCCGTCGAGCCCTTCGTCGAGCAGACGCTGGCGGTCACCGGCCAGTGCCTGCGCGAGTCGGGGCTGGCGCCCTCCGACGTGACGACGGTGCTGATGGTCGGCGGCTCGTCGCTGATGCCGCGGGTGGCGGTGCGGCTGCGCGAGACGTACGGGGCGGCCGGCGCCCGCGTCCTCCACCACGAGCCGACCAAGGCGGTGGCCTTCGGCGCCGCGGTGCGCGCCGCCCAGCGCGGCGGCGACCCGGCCGCCTACCAGCTCCCGGCCGAGCTCAAGGGGGTGACCGGCTACCACGTCGGCGTGCGCACGGTCGACCCGTCCTCGGGCGAGGTGGTCGTCGACACGCTGATCAAGAAGAACATGCCGCTCCCCACCCGGGTGGCGAAGACCTTCTACACCACCCGCCCCGACCAGCGGACGATGGTGCTCGACTTCGTGCAGTACCGCGACGGCGCCGCCGACGCCGTGCCGCTCGGGCGGCTCAAGATCGGCCCGCTGGAGCGGCCGCGCCTCAACTACCCGGTGAGCGTGCGCGTCGCCTACCAGGACGACGGCACGGTCGCGGTGCGGGCGGTCGACGCCGAGAGCGGCCGCGAGCTGGAGCAGTCGTTCGGCGGCGAGGGCGGCGAGGACATCCGCTACCTCGCCGGGCAGAGGAAGCTGCTGCACGCCGTGCGCTCGTAGCGGCGGCGCCCGCCCCGGCCGCCGCCGCTCGCTGCGCTAGACTGGCCGCCGCTCCTCCGCGTCAGAAGCGCCATGCCCCACTCCCCGCTCGCCGGCCTCGACGACAAGTACGAGGTGCTGGCCAAGCTGCGCGAGGGCGGCATGGGGGCGGTCTACAAGGTCCGCCACCGGCTGCTCGAGGAGACGCGGGTGATCAAGGTCATCCGCCCGCACCTCGAGGCGGACGAGGAGCTGCGGCGGCGCTTCCTGCGCGAGGCGCGCGCGGCGGTCCGCCTGCGCCACCCGAACATCGCCCAGATCTACGACTTCACCGTCGACGAGGACGGCAGCGCGCTGATGGTGCTGGAGTTCATCGACGGGCGCGACCTCGCCGAGCTCCTCCGGCTGCGCGGCCGGCTCTCCGTCGAGCTGGTGCTGGAGGTCGGGGCGCAGTGCGCCAAGGCGCTCTCCTACCTCCACCGGAACGAGTTCGTCCACCGCGACATCTCGCCCGACAACATCATGCTGACCCAGGACGTCGAGGGGCAGCCGCTGGTCAAGCTGATCGACCTCGGCATCGCCAAGCCGCTCGGCGGCTCGCTCGACCTCACCGGCACCGGGCTCTTCCTGGGCAAGATCCGCTACGCCTCGCCGGAGCAGTTCCGCGGCGGCGGCCTCGACCGGCGGAGCGACCTCTACTCGCTCGGGGTCGCGCTCTACGAGCTGGCGACCGGGCGGCACCCGATCGTCGGCGACACCTCGGAGGCGATCCTCGCCGGGCACCTCCACCACCCGCCGCGGCCGTTCGCCGAGAGCGACCCCGGCGGCGCCGTCCCCGAGCCGCTGCGGCGGGCGCTGCTCCGCGCGCTGGCCAAGAAGCCGGAGGACCGCTTCCCCGACGCGGCCGCCTTGGGCGACGCGCTGGGCGAGATCCAGGCGACCTGGACGGAGCCGAACCTCGAGGCGACGCTCCTCGAGCGCACGCTGATCGCGCCGCGCGCCGACGAGCCGACACTGGTCGCCGAGGAGAGGCCCGCCGACCCGGCGGCGCGGCTGGCCGAGCTGCGCCAGCGGGTCGACGAGCTGCTGCGCGAGGGACGGCTGGTCGACGCCGAGGCGGCGCTGGCCGGCGCCGGCGAGGACCTCGACGCCGAGGGGGTGGCCGCGCTGCGGTCGCGGCT
>DATABP010000558.1:0-1861 GCA_036259515.1 Thermoanaerobaculia bacterium
CGCGGCAGGTCCGCCGCCGCCGGCGCCGCCGAGGCCAGGGCGGCGAGCGCGCCGGCGGCGATCGTCGCGCGCAGCGCCGCGGCGGAGGGGCGCCAGCGCCGTGTCCGACCGGCGCCCTGCGTGGGATACGTCATCGACTCACGAGTCTTCGAGGTGGGCCGGTGAGCTTACCACGCGGCGCCCGCCCGGGCGCCGGGAGGGCGAGCTGTCGTACATTCGCCGGCATGACGTCGATCTCCGAGCCGCTCGCCGCCGCCGGCCGCCGCGCTCCGCCGGCGCGCCGCCTCGCCTTCTCGCTCGTCCTCCTGCTCCTCCTCTGGGGACTCGTCGAGCTCGCCTGCTGGGGCGGCCTCGCCTGGCTGGAGCGCGAGAAGGGGCTGGTCTACGCGCCCGAGGCCCTCTCCCAGCTGCGCTACAAGCAGGTGGTCGCCATCCAGGCGATCGTCGCCGACGCGCCGGCCTACGCGGTGCACGACCCCGAGCTCGGCTGGACGCTCCGTCCCGGCGCCTTCGCGCCGCGGCCGGGCGGCGGCTACCGCGCCAACGCCCAGGGGCTGCGCGCCGAGCGCGAGTACGCGCCGGCGCCCCCGCCCGGCGTGGTGCGGGTGGCGGCCTTCGGCGACTCCTTCACCCACGGCAGCGACGTCGCCTTCCCCGACACCTGGACCCAGCGGCTCGAGCGCCTCGCCGCCGGCACCGAGGTGCTCAACTTCGGGGTGATCGGCTACGGCCCCGGCCAGGCGTTCCTGCGCTACCGGCGCGACGGCCGGCCGTTCCGGCCCCACGTGGTGCTGCTCGGCGTCATGTCCGACAACCCGCTCCGCGCGGTGAACACCTTCCGGCCGTTCTACTTCCCGCGGAGCGGCCTGCCGTTCGCCAAGCCGCGCTTCGTGCCCGAGGGCGACGGCGTGCGGCTGGTCCCCAACCCGCTTCCCCGGCCGGAGGACTACCAGGGGCTGCTCGACCACCCCGAGGCGACCCTGGCGCGGATCGGCGAGCACGACTTCTTCTACCGCATGCGCCACGCGCGGGCGCCGCTCGACGTCCTCGCCTCGACCCGCCTCCTCCACGTCACCCTCGGCGCCCGCCGCATCCCGGCGACGCGCGAGGACGGCACCTTCGACCCGGCCGGCGAGCCGTTCCGCACCACCGTCGGCATCGCCACGGAGATGGCGCGGCTGGCCCGCGCCGAAGGCTCGCTGCCGGTGATCGTCTTCCTGCCCAACCGCCGCGACGTGCGCCACGCGCGCTGGGGCCAGCCGCCCTCCTACGCCCCGATCGCCGAGGAGCTGGCGCGCCGCGGCGTGCGGGTGGTCGACGCCGCGGAGGGCTTCACCGCCCGCGCCCCGGAGGCGCCGCTCCGCAAGCTGGTGCCCTCGCACTACTCGCCGCGGGCCAACGCGGTGGTCGCCGAGCACCTCGCCGAGTGGCTGGAGCGCGAGGGGCTGACGACGGTGGAGGGGGTGGAGCGGGCGATGGCGGCGGAGCGGGCGGACGGCGGCTGAGCTCCGCGGGTCGGGCTCCTAGCCGGCGCGCTTCCAGATGAAGGCGTGGTTGCGCCCGGCCCGCCGGCCGTCGCGGCGGTAGCTCCACAGGAGGTCGGCTTCACAGCGGGTGCAGGCGGCGACCGTCCGCACGTCCTCGACCCCGAGGGCGGCGAGCTGGCGGCGGGCGGCGGCGGCGAGGTCGAGGCGCGGGCGGGCGCCGGCGGCGGGACGGGAGACGACCGCCGGATCGCTCGCCGCCGCCACCGCCTCGGCCACCTCCTCGCCCACCTCGTAGCAGCAAGGCCCGAGCGCCGGCCCGATCCACGCCGTCCAGCCGGCGGGGTCGGGGGCGCCGCCGGCGCGCAGCCGGCCGG
>DATABP010000559.1:0-2767 GCA_036259515.1 Thermoanaerobaculia bacterium
CGGCGAAGCGGGTGACGCTGGCGGATCCGGACAGAAGACCCATCGGGGCGGAGGCTCCTCGCAGGCTGGTCGGGTCGGGGCGGCGGGCGAAGCCGCCGGGCGGACGTCGGAGCCGCGATGCTACCGGATCGCGGCGCCACCGGCGCCCCCCGCCGCCGCCCGTCGGGCGGGGCCGGTGATGAAGTGAATACAGCCTCCGGTCCATCGCGCAACCGCCTCTTTCCTTCGCCACGCAATCCGCTGTAGGCTGATCCCACCCTTCGCGAGGGGACAACCAGGAGTGGACGGAAGTCGGGAGCGAGCCTCCGCGGCGGCCTCCGCTCCGATTCAGCAGGAGAGGGAGGTTCCACCGATGAAGCTCCATCTCGCCGCATGGGGGCCGCGCGTCTTCGCCGCGACCCTCGCCCTCGTCGCCTGCGCGTTCGCCGGCCCCGCCCTGGCCGCCGACGCCGCGAGCGACGCCCCCGCCGTCCGGCCACCGTTGCTCGCCACCCCTGCCGTGCCGGTCCTCGCGCCGGCGCTCCAGGCCGCGATCGACGCCGAGACCGGTCTCTTCCGGGCGCCGACCACCGGCGAGCGCATCGTGCTCGCCGACCTCGCCCGCGCCGCGGCTCCGCTGCGCCGGGTCGCCGCCGCGGTCGAGACCGTCCACTCCGACGGCACCGTCTCGCTCGAGCTCGACCCGTCGCTCCACAGCCTGTCGCAGGTGGCGATCGGCGCCGACGGGCGGGTCCACTTCGCCTGCGGCGACGCCGGCGCCGCGCACGCCCACGCGCCCGCCCCGGTCGCCCCGGCCGTCGAGGAGGAGCGTTGAGCATGCGCCGCTCTCTCGTCGCCCTGGCGCTCGGCGCCGCCCTCGCCGTCGCCGGCTCGGCCTCGGCGGCCAACATCATCGTGCTCTCGGTGGACGCCCCCGGCACCGGTCTCTTCGACCCGACCCCGGCCGCTCCCGTCGGCGGCAACCCGGGCACCACGCTCGGCGACCAGCGCGCCTTCGTCTACGACTACGCCGCCCAGCTCTGGGGCGCCGCGATCGACAGCCCGGTGACCATCTTCGTCGCCGCGCGCTTCACCCCCCAGGGCTGCACGCCGACCTCCGGCACCCTCGGCTCGGCCGGCACCACCTTCATCTTCCGCAACTTCGCCAACGCGCCGGTGGCCAACACCTGGTATCACTCGGCGCTCGCCGACGCGCTGGCCGGCGTCGATCTCAACCCCGGCTTCTTCGACATCTCGTCGAACTTCAACTCGCGGATCGACGACGCCGCCCAGGAGGCGACCTGCCTGACCGGCCGCAACTGGTACTACGGCGTCGACCACCAGGCGGGGATCGACTTCGACTTCCTCAACGTCGTCAGCCACGAGATCGCCCACGGCCTCGGCTTCGCGAACTTCGTCAACGAGGGGACGGGCGCGCTGCAGTCCGGGTTCCCGGACGTCTACGCCCGCCACACCCTCGACCTCGCCACCGGACTGACCTGGGACCAGATGACCAACGCCCAGCGCGCCGCGTCGGCGGTCAACGACCGCCACGTGGTGTGGAACGGCGTGGCGGCGACCGCCGAGGCCCCCTCGGTGCTCGGCCCGCGGCCGTCGGTCCAGGTGCTCAACGGCGCGGCGGCCGGGAGCTGGGAGGCGAACCCGGCGGCGTTCGGGCCGGCGATCTCGGGCGGCGGCGGCACCACCGGCCTGGTGCGGGTGGCCGACGACGGCGTCGGGGTGACGAGCGACGCCTGCGAGCCGCTGGTCAACGCCGGCGCCGACAACGTCCACGGCAAGATCGTCCTCGCCGACCGCGGCGCCTGCAACTTCACCGTCAAGGTGGCGAACGCGCAGGCGGCGGGCGCCAAGGGCGTGATCGTGGCGAACAACGTCGACGATGGCACGTTCTCGCCGATGGGCGGCGCCGACCCCTCGATCGCCATCCCGTCGATGGGCGTCAGCTTCGACCTCGGCCAGGAGCTGCGCGCCTCGACGCCGGCGGTCAAGCTGATCCTCGACGACAGCGTCGGCGCCGGCACCGAGCAGGGGATGGTGCGCCTCTACGCGCCGGCGGTGGTGTCGCTCGGCTCGTCGATCTCCCACTGGGACGTGAGCGCCAACCCCAACCTGCTGATGGAGCCCTTCATCACCAACACCCTGAAGGCCGGCGAGACCCTCGACCTGACGCCGGCGCTGTTCGAGGACCTCGGCTGGGTGCTGCTGCCGTAGGCGGCGCGTACGACGAGGTCGTGCTGGATCGGACCCCCGTCGGCCTCGGCCGGCGGGGGTCTTTGCGTTCAGACGGGCGGCGGGAGGGGTGGGAGGAGGGACGAGGAGGCGCGGCCGAGGGAAAGCCGCGCCAGGTGCCGTCCGAGCACGAAGCCCAGCGACATCCCGTGCCCGTTCAGGCCGGCGGCGTAGCACACGCCGGGGAGGCCCGGGGCTTCGCCGATCCGCGGCCGGCCGTCGGGGGTGAAGGCCATGGTGCCCGCCCAGCGGTGGCGGACGGGGAGTCCGGCGAGGTGGGGGAAGGTGCGGGCGAAGAAGGCGTCGAGGGCGCCCTGGACGCGGCCGGTGGGGGCCTCGAGGTAGCCGATCTCGGCGGCCTCGGCGGTGAGGCGGGCGCCACCCAGGAGCAGGGTGCCGTCGGCGAGCTGGCGGAGGTACTCGCCGCCCTCGTCGACGTACCAGACGCCGGCCAGGCGGCGCTCGCCGGGCGCGGTGGCGAGCATCTGGGCGCGCACCGGGCGCACCTCCGTGGTCAGGTGCGGCAGGAGCTCCGGGG
>DATABP010000560.1:0-3340 GCA_036259515.1 Thermoanaerobaculia bacterium
CGGATCGACGGCGAGGCGGTCGACGGGCTGCCGCCGGAGGCGGACTGGCCGGCGGCGTCCGAGGGCGACGAGGGCTGGCGGGGCCGCCTCGCCGAGCTCGAGGCCGCCTACCGGCGCCTCCACGCGCGGGTGCAGGAGCTCGACGACGCGGCGCTCGACGGGCCGGTCGCCGGCTCCGATCCGACGGTGCGCGGGCTCCTCCTCGGCATCCTGCAGCACAACGCCTACCACGGCGGGCAGATCGCGCTCCTCGCCAAGCCGGAGCCGGCGAGCGCGCCATGACGCCGGCCGCGTCGCGGGTGCGCGCCGAGCTGGCGGTCCGCCGCGAGCAGCTCGCGCGGCTGGCCGCGGCGCGCGACGAGGCGCGGCTGGTCGACCTCCTGCGGCGCGTGGACGGCGCGATCGCCGCCGTCGAGGTCGGCGAGTGGGGGATCTGCGCCGTCTGCCGCGAGGCGATCGGCGACGACCGGCTCGACGGCGTCGACCCGCTGGTAACCATCTGCCTGGAGTGCCTCTCCGCCGACGAGCGGCGCTCGCTGGAGCGCGACCTCGAGGCCGCCGCCCGGGTGCAGCGGGCGCTCCTGCCGCCGCGGCGGGTGGCGCACGACGGCTGGGAGGTCGCCTACCTGTGGGAGCCGCGCGGCGCGGTGTCGGGCGATCACGTCGACCTTTTGCTCCCGGCCGGCGACGGCGGCCCGCTCCACCTGTGGTTCGGGGACGTCGCCGGCAAGGGGGTGGCCGCCTCGCTCCTCCAGTCCCACCTCCACGCCCTGTTCCGCGCGCTGGCCGCCCCCGACCTGCCGCTCGCCGAGCTCCTCGGCCGTGCCAATCGCCTCTTCGCCGGCGCCACCGCGTCGGCGAGCTACGCGACGCTGGTCTCGGCCCGGCTCCATCCGGACGGCCGCGTCGAGCTGGGCAACGCCGGCCACCCGCGGCCGCTCCTCGCCGACGCCCGCGGCGTCCGTCCGGTCGTGGGGGGCGGGCTGCCGCTCGGCCTCTTCGGCGAGGCCGCCTACGAGCCGCGCGAGCTGCGCCTCCGCCCCGGCGAGACGCTGCTCCTCTACACCGACGGCTGGACCGAGGCGGCGGTGGGCGACGAGGAGTACGGCGTCGGCCGCGCCGCCGCCGCCCTGCGCCGCGCCGCCCGCCTGGCGCCGGCCGAGGTGGTCGCCGCCTGCCGCGACGACCTCCACGCCTTCCTCGCCGGCGCCCCGCGCGGCGACGACCTCACGCTCCTCGCCCTGCGCCGCGCCGCCCACTCCCTCGATTGACCGGCCCCCGGGTTGCGGCCAGAATGGCCCGCCGCTCCGGGAGGTCCATCGAATGCTCTCGCATCCCCCTTCGCCCCGCCGGCCGCGTCCGGCTCCCCTCCACGCTCCGCCCGCCGTGGCAGCGGCGCTCCTCGCCGCGGCGCTCCTCGCCCCGGCCGCCGCCGCGCAGCCGGTCGCCTTGGCGGACACCCCGGACGAGCTCAAGGAGCTGACGCTCGAGCAGCTCCTCGAGGTGCGGGTGACCTCGCTGGTCAAGCGGCCGCAGCGGTGGGTCGACGCGATCGGCGCGGTGTCGGTGATCACCGGCGACGAGATCCGGCGCTCCGGGGCGCGCAGCCTGCCCGAGGCGTTGCGGCTGGCGCCCGGCCTCCACGTGGCGCGCTTCGACAGCCGCACCTGGGCGATCTCCGCCCGCGGCCTCAACATCACCACCTCGAACAAGATGCTGGTGCTGATCGACGGCCGGTCGGTGCACACGCCGCTTTTCTCCGGCGTCTTCTGGGACGTCCAGGCGCCGATGCTCGAGGATGTCGAGCGCATCGAGGTGATCCGCGGGCCGGGGGCGACGCTGTGGGGCGCCAACGCGGTGAACGGGGTGATCAACGTGATCACCCGCGGGGCCGCCGAGACGCGCGGCGGGCTGGCCGTCGCCGGCCTGGGGACGGAGGAGAGCTTCGGGGCGCTGCGCTGGGGCGGCGAGGCGGAGGAGGGACACTACCGCGTCTACGGCAAGCTCGACCGCCACGGCGCGCTGGTCTTCGCCGACGGCACCAGCGCCACCGATCCGCTGACCATCGGCCAGGGCGGCTTCCGCTGGGACTCGGCCGCCGGCGGGCGCGACGCCTGGAGCGTCCACGGCGACCTCTACCGCGGCGAGATCGGCCACCCGGTGCGCGAAGACAGCGACGTCGACGGCGGCAACCTCTTCGGCCGCTGGCGGCGCGAGCTGGCCGGCGGCTCGCGGCTCGAGCTGCGCGGCTTCTACGACCACACCTTCCGCCGCGTCCCCGGGCAGTTCGAGGAGGACCGGAACACCTGGGACCTCGAGCTCCAGCACGACCTCGAGCGCGGCCGTCACGAGGTGGTGTGGGGCGGCGGCTTCCGCTGGAGCGAGGACGACGTGGTCAACTCCCCGGTGGTCGCCTTCCTGCCGGACTCGGAGACCGCCTGGGTGGCGAACCTCTTCGTCCAGGACGAGATCGCGCTCGCGCCCGGCTGGCGGATGGTCGTCGGCACCAAGGTCGAGGAGCACTCGACGATGGACCTCGAGGTGATGCCGACCCTGCGCCTCGCCTGGCAGCCGCGCGAGAACGCCATGCTGTGGGGCGGCGCCGCCCGCGCCGTCCGCGCGCCGACCCGCCTCGACCGCGACGTCGTCTTCCTCTCCGGCGGCGTGCCGGTGCTCGTCGGCAGCGACGACTTCGCTCCCGAGGAGGTGATCGCCTACGAGGTGGGGGCCCGCTGGGCGGTGTCGGACACCTGGTTCGCGGACCTCAGCGTCTTCCACAACCGCTACGAGGACCTGCGCACCGCCGAGCCGACGCCGGGGACGGTCCTCCCCTTCGTGCTCGCCAACCTGCTGACCGGCGAGACCAGCGGCGCCACCGCCTCGGCGAGCTGGCAGGCGACGCCGGCGCTGCGCCTCCACGGCGGCCTCACCGCGCTCGACACCGAGCTCGTCCTCGACCCGCGGAGCCGCGACCTCTCCGGCGGCGCCGGCGAGGCGAACGATCCCGACCTCCACGGCTTCCTGCGCGCCGACCTCGACCTGCCGCGGAACGTCGAGGTGGGCCTGTGGCTGCGCCACGTCGGCGAGCTGCCGGAGCCGCACGTCCCGGCGTACACCGAGCTCGACCTCCGCCTCGGCTGGCGGGCGAGCCCGGCGCTGTCGTTCGCCGTGGTCGGGCAGAACCTGCTCGACGAGCACCATGCGGAGTTCGGGGCGCCGCCCAGCCGCGAGGAGATCGAGCGCGGGGTCTACGGCGAGGTGCGGTGGAGCTTCTGAGGCGCCTCCGGCCGCGGCCGGCCGCCGTCGCGGCGCTGTCGGCCGCGGCGCTCGCCGTCGTGGC
>DATABP010000561.1:0-1900 GCA_036259515.1 Thermoanaerobaculia bacterium
CCGCGATCGCCGGCATGGCGCCGAAGGCGAAGCTCCTGAGCCTGAAGGTGCTCGACGCCAACGGGCAGGGCGCGACGAGCAACCTCCTCGCCGCCATCGCCTACGTCCAGAACGTCAACTCGAACGGCCGCAACGTCGTCGTCCACGGCGTCAACATGAGCCTCGGCTACCCCTTCGACCCGGAGTGGTTCGCCTGCGGCCAGAGCCCGCTCTGCGTCGAGGTGGACCGGCTGGTGCGCTCCGGCGTGGTGGTGGTGGTGGCGGCGGGCAACACCGGCTACGGCTTCACCCAGGTCAGGGGGCGGTCGAGCCTGGTCGCCTCCGGGCTCGACCTGACGATCAACGACCCGGGCAACGCGGCGCTGGCGATCACCGTCGGCGCCACCCACCGCGACAGCCCGCACGTCTACGGCGTCTCCTACTTCTCGTCGAAGGGCCCCACCGGCGACGGGCGGCTCAAGCCCGACCTCCTGGGCCCGGGCGAGCGGATCGTCTCCTGCGCCGCCGGCAGGCCGGGCGCCGAGGCCGCCCAGCAGGCCGGCGGCCCGGTGCACTACCGCGAGGACAGCGGCACCTCGATGGCGGCGCCGCACGTCTCGGGCGCCATCGCCGCCTTCCTCTCGGTGCGCGAGGAGTTCGTCGGGCAGCCGGAGGAGGTCAAGCGCATCTTCCTCGATGCGGCCACCGACCTCGGCCGCGACCGCTACTTCCAGGGCCGCGGCGTGGTCGACGTCATCCGCGCGCTGCAGTCGGTGTGACCGCGGCGCGCGACAAGGAGCGGACATGGGCGAGGTGAAGGGCTTCCCCTACTTCGAGGTCGAGTACGACAAGCGCGGCAAGCTCGTCGACCCGGCGCAGGAGGACGCGATCGAGCGCTTCGTCGTCCGCCAGCCGGCGAGCGACCTCCTGGTGCTGTCGCACGGCTGGAACAACGACATGGCGCAGGCGCGCTCGCTCTACGAGCGGCTGCTCGGCCACCTGCGCGACCTCGTCGAAGCCGGCGCGGTGCCCGGCGTCGCCGGCCGCGACTTCGCCGTCCTCGCCGTGCTCTGGCCGTCGAAGAAGTTCGCCGACGAGGACCTCATCCCCTCCGGCGCCGCCGCCGCGCCGGGGGTCGACGAGGGCGACCTCGAGGCGATGCTCGCCGAGCTCCAGGGCTTCTTCGACGACCCCGACGCCGACCGCCTGCTCGCCGCGGCACGGGCCGAGGTCGGCGCGCTCGAGGCCGACGCGGAGGCGCGCCGCCGCTTCGTCGACGCCCTCCGCCCGCTCTTCCCCGACGACCCCGACGCCGAGACCCGTGCCGAGCTGCCGGAGGAGACCTTCGAGCTGCCCGGCGACCAGGTGCTCGAACGGCTGGGCACCCCGCCGGCGCTCCCCGAGCCGTCGCTCGACGACCAGGGCGGCGGGGCGGCGTCGGTCGGCGGCGGCGGGGGCGAGGGCGCC
Source organism: Thermoanaerobaculia bacterium (assembly GCA_036259515.1). Taxonomy (GTDB): domain Bacteria; phylum Acidobacteriota; class Thermoanaerobaculia; order Multivoradales; family JBCCEF01; genus DATABP01. The sequence continues at coordinate 1,447 of DATABP010000561.1, forward strand.
GCGCTCGACGTCGGCGAGGCGGCCTCGATCGGCAGCCTCTTCTCCGGCGTCGGCGCCGGCGCCCGCAACTTCCTCAACCTGCTGACCTACTACACGATGAAGGAGCGCGCGCGGACGGTCGGCGTCGCGGGGCTCGCGAAGTCGCTCGAGCGGGTGCGCGGCGCCCGGCCCGACCTCCGCCTCCACCTCGTCGGCCACAGCTTCGGCGGCCGGGTGGTCACCGCGGCGGCGGCCGGGGCCGAGGGGCAGGCGCCGCTGCCGGTCGCCTCGATCACCCTCCTGCAGGCCGCCTTCTCGCACTACGGCTTCGCCGACGACTGGAACGGCCGGGGCGGCGACGGCCTCTTCCGCCCGGTGCTCACCTCCGCCCGGGTGTCCGGGCCGATGCTCGTCACCCACACGGTCAACGACCGCGCCGTCGGCCTCGCCTACCCGATCGCCTCGCGGCTGGCGC
>DATABP010000562.1:0-2813 GCA_036259515.1 Thermoanaerobaculia bacterium
CCGATCCCGCGGCGCAGCCCGACCCGGTCGCCGGCCGCTACCTGCCGCCGGGCAGCGTGCGGGTGCCGATCGCCCTCGCCGACGGGCGGACGCTCCTCGCCGAGCGGGCGGCGCGCGAGGGCGGCGAGGTGGTGCTGTCGCGGCTCGGCGAGACGGTGCGGCTGCCCGCCGAGCGCGTCGTCAACCTGCCGGCGGAGGGCGGCGTGCCCGCCCCCTTGCGCTTCCCGCTCGGCACCGACCGCTTCAGCCGCGACCTCTGGTCGCGACTCCTCCACGGAGCGCGGGTGTCGCTGATCGTCGGCATGCTGGCGGCGCTCGTCGCCGTCGGGCTGGGCGTCCTGGTCGGCACCCTGGCGGCGGCCGGCGGGCGCTGGGGCGACGCGGTGCTGATGCGGCTGGTCGACGCCGCGCTCGCCTTCCCGCGCATCTTCCTCCTCCTCGCCATCGTCGCCTTCTTCCGGCCGGGCGTCTGGGCCCTGGTGGCGGTGCTCGGCGCCTCGGGCTGGATGGGGGTGGCGCGGCTGGTGCGCTCCGAGCTCGTCGCCCTCGGCCGCCGCGACATGGCGCTCGCCGCCCGCGCCGTCGGCCGCCATCCGCTGGCCGTGCTCGTCGTCCACCTGCTGCCCAACGCGCTCGCCCCGGTGCTCGTCGCGCTCGGCCTCCTGATCGCCAACGTCGTCATCGTCGAGTCGTCGCTGTCGTTCCTCGGCCTCGGCGTGCCGGCGCCGGCGCCCTCGTGGGGGAACATGATCGCCGAGGGCTCGGACGCGCTGCTCGACGCCTGGTGGGTGGCGACCTTCCCGGGCATCGCGCTGACCGTCACCGTCCTCGCCTTCAACCTCCTCGCCGACGGCCTGCGCGACCTCGCCGATCCCCGCCGTGCGCGGCGGTAGGAGCCCGACGGCGGGCCGCTATGCTCCGCCGGCGATGCCGGGACCCGCCGCCAGCTCCAGGACCGACCGCACGAGCCCCGAGCGGAGCCGGCGGGCGCGGACGGCGATCTTCGTCACCGTCCTCCTCGACCTCCTCGGCTTCGGGATGATCCTGCCGATCCTCCCCTTTTACGGCCAGGCGCACGGCGCCGGGGAGATCGAGGTCGGCCTGCTGTTCGCCGCCTACAGCGCGGCGCAGCTCGTCTTCGCGCCGATGCTCGGCCGGCTGTCGGACCGCGTCGGCCGGCGGCCGGTGCTCCTGGCGACGATCGCCGCCGGCCTCCTCGCGCACCTCGTCTTCGCCGCCGCCGGCACCTTCTGGCTGCTCGTCGCCGCGCGCGCCGCGGCCGGGGCGGCGGCCGGCAACCTCGGCATCGCCCAGGCCTACGTCGCCGACGTCACCGCGCCGGGCGAGCGCTCGCGGGCGATGGGGATGCTCGGCGCCGCCTTCGGGCTGGGCTTCGTGCTCGGGCCCGCCTTCGGCGGCTTCCTGGCGCTCGCCGGGCGGGTGGCGGTGCCGCTCGGCGCCGCGGCGCTCTCGGCGCTCAACCTGGCGATGGCGGCGGCGTGGCTCCCCGAGTCGCTCGCCCCCGAGCTCCGCGCCCGCCGCCGCGGCGCCCGCTGGCTCGATCCCCGCGCGCTCGGCCGCGTCGCCGCCGACCGCCCCCTCCTCGGGCTGATGGTGCTCTTCTTCCTCGTCACCTTCGCGATCTCGCTGATGGAGGCGACGCTGGCGCTCTTCGTCCAGCGCCGGTTCGGCTTCGGAGACTGGGAGACCTCGTGGCTGTTCGTCCTCGTCGGCGTGGTGATGGTCGCCGTGCAGGGGGGGATGGTCGGGCCGGCGGTCAAGCGCTGGGGGGAGCGGCGGCTGATCCCGGCGGGGATGGGGGCGATGGCGGGGGGCCTCCTCCTCGTCGGCGCCGCCGCGGCGGTGGCGCCGCTCGTCGGCGGGCTGGCGCTCCTCGCCCTCGGCGCCGGGCTCCACAACCCGTCGACGCTCGGGCTCCTGTCGCAGCTCGCCCGCGCCGACGAGCAGGGCGGCGTGCTCGGGCTGTCGCGCTCGTTCGGCTCGCTGGCGCGCACCGTCGGGCCGCTCGCCGGCACCTGGATCTTCGCCCGCGCCGGAGCGCCGTGGCCGTTCTGGACCGCGGGCCTCCTGATGGCGGCCTCGCTCGTGCTCGCCGCCTGGGTGGTCCGGCGGGCGGGCGGACGGGAGGAGGCCGCCGGTGGCTAGGATGCCGGCGTGCTGACCGCCGACTTCGACTACGAGCTGCCGGAGGAGGCGATCGCCCAGCGGCCGGCGCCACGCGGCGAGGCGCGGCTCCTGGTCCTCGATCGCGCCGGGGCCGAGCGCCACCGGCGGGTGCGCGACCTGCCGGCGCTCCTCCGCCCCGGCGACCTCCTGGTGGTCAACGACACGCGGGTGATCCCCGCGCGGCTCCTCGGCCGGCGGCGGCCGGGCGGCGGGCAGGTCGAGGTGCTGCTCGTCGAGCCCCTGGGCGGCGGCGAGTGGGACGTGCTGGTCAAGCCGGGGCGACGGGCGCGGCCGGGGACCGTCGTCGACTTCGGCCCCGGCGCCGACGGGCGGCCGGTGAGCGGCGAGATGGTCGAGCGGGAGGGCGGCGAGGAGGCCGACGGCCGCCGCCGCATCCGCTTCGAGCGCCCGATCGAGCCCCACCTCGACGCCCTCGGCCACGTCCCGCTGCCGCCCTACATCCGCCGCCCCGACGAGACCGCCGACCGCGCCACCTACCAGACCGTCTACGCCCGGAACCCCGGCGCCATCGCCGCGCCGACCGCCGGGCTCCACCTCTCGCACGAGCTCCTCGCCGGGCTGGCGGCGGCCGGGATCGCCACCGCGCCGCTGACGCTCCACGTCGG
>DATABP010000563.1:0-7060 GCA_036259515.1 Thermoanaerobaculia bacterium
GGCTGCGCCGGGTCGGTGGCCGGCGCCTGCCCGGCGTCCGGCGGTTCGCCTGCCGCGGCGGGGACGGCGGAGGCGGGATCGGTCGGATCGGCGGGCTGCCGGGGGTCGGCGGCGGCGGAGTCGGCCGGCGCCGCCGGCCCCGTGTCCGGACGCGCCGTCGCGCACGCCCCCAGCGAGACGGCGGCGAGCAGCGACAGGAGCACGATCGGCGTCGGCCGGCGGGGCATCGGCCGCCGGCACAGCACGAAGCGTGCCGCGGGCGGCCCTAGAATGCTTCCGTCGCGGCCGACCACCATGCCGGCCGGCGTCCCGATCCTCCACCCGGCCCGCCCCATGCACGGTCTTCCCTCGTGACCACGCCCCTCCACGACGCCGTCGTCGTCGGCTCCGGCCCGAACGGGCTCGCCGCCGCCATCACCCTCGCCCGCGCCGGGCGCTCGGTGCTGGTGCTCGAGCGGGCGCCGACGGTCGGCGGCGGGACGCGGAGCGCCGAGCTGACGCTGCCCGGGTTCGTCCACGACGTCTGCTCGGCGATCCACCCGATGGGCATCGCCTCGCCGTTCTTCCGCGGCCTGCCGGGCGGGCTGGTCGACCGGCTGTGGGTGCAGCCCGACGCGCCGCTCGCCCACCCCTTCGACGACGGCGACGCCGCGATCCTCGAGCGCTCGGTGACGGCGACGGCGGCGCGGCTGGGGCCGGACGGACGCGCCTGGGAGCGGATGTTCACGCCGCTGGTCGAAGACGCCGAGCGGCTGCTGCCGGCGATCCTCCGGCCGATCCGCCTCCCCCGCCACCCGCTGGCGATGGCGCGCTTCGGGCTCCAGGCGCTGCGCTCCTGCCGCGGGCTGGTCGAGGCGCGCTTCGAGGGCCGGAACGCCAGGGCGCTCCTCGCCGGCAGCGCCGCCCACGGCTGCGTCGCGCTCGAGCTGGCGGGGACCGCCTCGATCGGCCTGGCGCTGACGCTGACCGGGCACGCCGTCGGCTGGCCGTGCGCCCGCGGCGGCTCGCAGGCGATCGCCGACGCCCTCGCCGAACACCTGCGCGGCCTCGGCGGCGCCATCGAGACCGGCCGCCCGGTGCGCTCGCTCGCCGACCTGCCGCCCCACCGCGCCGTGCTCTTCGACCTGACGCCGCGCCAGGTGTTGGCGATCGCCGGCGACCGCCTGCCGCGCCGCTACCGTCGGGCGCTCGGGCGCTTCCGCTACGGCCCCGGCATCTTCAAGCTCGACTGGGCGCTCGCCGGGCCGATCCCGTGGCGCAACCCGGAGTGCGCGCGGGCGGCGACGGTGCACGTCGGCGGCAGCTTCGAGGAGATCGCCGCCGGCGAGGCCCAGGCGTGGAACGGCGAGGTGCCCGAGCGGCCGTTCGTGCTGGTCACCCAGCAGAGCCTCTTCGACCCCACGCGCGCCCCCGCCGGCCGCCACACCGGCTGGGCCTACTGCCACGTGCCGAACGGCTCGACGCTCGACATGACCGACCGCGTCGAGGCGCAGATCGAGCGCTTCGCCCCCGGCTTCCGCGATCTCGTCCTGGCGCGGTCGACCCGGAACACCGAGGAGGTCGAGCGCGACAACCCGAACATGGTCGGCGGCGACATCGGCGGCGGCGCCAACCACCTGCGGCAGTTCCTCGCCCGCCCGGCGGCGCGCTGGAACCCCTACTCGATCCCCGGCACGCCGTTCTACCTCTGCTCGAGCTCGACGCCGCCGGGCGGCGGCGTCCACGGGATGAGCGGCTTCCTCGCCGCCGGCGCGGCGCTCCGCGGCGCCCTCAGGTGACGCCCGCGCGCTCGCGGCGCTCGCGGGCGACGACCAGCTCCTCCATCCAGCGGCGGACGGCGGCGGCGGCCTCGTCGTCGAGCCGCTCGTCGCTCTCCTCCACCCCGGCGGGCGCCGTGCCGCCGGAGAGCGCCACCACCGCCTCGACGAAGCTCCGCCAGGTGCGCCGCTGCCGCCGGTCGCCCAGCGCGGCCATCGCCAGCGCGTCGAGGAGGCCGGCGGCCTGGGCGAGCACCTCGACGCCGAAGCGCAGCCGCCCGCCGGCGCGGGAGGCGCGGAAGGCGACCACCCCGGCGAGGAAGTGACCCTCGGCGGCGGCCAGCGTGATCCGCTCCGCGCCGAGCTCCTCGACCCGCACCGCGAACTGCCCGACCCCGGGGAGCGTGGCGGTCAGCGTGCGGCCGAGCTCGAGCCGTCGGCAGGGGCGGCCGTCGCAGGCGAAGTCGAGCGGCATCAGCTCCCCGAAGCGCTCGCCGACCTGCCGCAGGAGCTCCGCCGGCCCGATCGCCGCGCCCTCGATCTCGGCCCGGAAGCGGTGGGCGCGGAGCGGCAGGTCGGCGGCGGCGAGCTGCTCGGGAGGCGCCTCGACCAGCCGGCGCAGCGCCTCGTCGAGCGGCAGCGGGTCGACGCCGAGCACCGCGGTCAGCGCGTTGACCTCGCCCGGCGGGACGAAGTTCTCCTCGACCAGCATCCGGAGCCGCGCCTCGTCGAGCGGGAACGGCAGGCCCAGCGTTTCGGCGAGGCGGGTGAGCGGCAGCGCCGCCGCCGCGGGCACCGGAACCGTCATCGGCTCGCGGCCGAGGAGCGCGGCGAGGCGGGCGAGGAGGTCGCGGGTCGTCGTCACCTCCGGGCCGGCGAGGAGCAGCACCCGGCCGTCGAGGTCGTCGCGCCCGAGCGCCGCCGCCACCGCGCGCCCGAAATCCTCCGTCCACAGCGGCTGGAACCGCTGCTCGCCGAGCCCGACCACCGGCACCGCCGGCAGCCGCCGCGCCATGCGCAGGAGCAGCGACACCGTCTCGTCGCCGGGTCCGAAGACGGCGCCGGGGCGGAGGATCGTCCAGCGGCCGGGGTAGCGCTCGACCAGCTCCTCGGCGGCGAGCTTCGAGCGGTGGTAGTCCGAGGCGCCGCGCTCGGCGCCGAGCGAGGAGACGAAGACGAGGCGCGGCGCCCCCGCCGCCTCCGCCTCGGCCAGCAGGTGGCGCGTGCCCTCGACGTTGAGCTCTTCGAGCGAGACCTCCGGCGACGGCGCACGCGCCGCCCCGGCGACGTGGACCACCGCCTCGCAGCCGGAGGCGCAGCCGGCGAGCGACTCCGGCCGGGTGACGTCGCCCGGGAACGCCTCCACCCCACGCGGCCAGCGGCGCGCCTCGTCGTCGGCGTGGCGGGACAGCAATCGGACCGCCCAGCCGGCCCCCACGAGCGCCGGGATCGACCCCTCCCCGATGACGCCGCTGCCGCCGGTGAGGAGGGCTCGCATGCCCGAGGGACAGGCAGCTTCGATGCCAGCCGCCGGCGTCGCGCTCGCGGGCGGAGAGCCGTGAACGGTGGTGTAGCATCGCCGCGGAAGGGGGCTTCGGTGCAGCCCTCGAGACTCCGGGAGGTTCCATGGCATCCGACGTTCGTGAGCCCGATCGCGCCGACGCGCTGGCCGAGATGCACGTCGTGTGGGTCACCGCCGGGCTGAGCTGCGACGGCGACACCGTCGCGATGACCGCCGCGACCAACCCGAGCCTCGAGGACCTGGTGCTCGGCGCCTTGCCGGGGGTCCCGCGGCTGGTGCTGCACAACCCGCTGCTCGCCTACCAGAACGGCGACGAGTTCCTCGCCATCCTGCGCCGCGCGGCGGCGGGCGAGCTCGGGCCGTACCTGCTGGTCTTCGAAGGCTCCGTGCCCGACGAGAGCCTGGCCGGCGAGGGCTGCTGGGCGGGCCTCGGCGTCGATCCCGCCACCGGCCAGCCGGTGCCGACGTGCACGTGGATCGACCGCCTGGCGGCCAACGCCTGGGCGGTGGTGGCGGCCGGCACCTGCGCCACCTACGGCGGCATCCACGCGATGGCGGGCAACCCGACCGGCAGCCGCGGCCTCGCCGACTATCTCGGCTGGACGTGGCGCTCGAAGGCGGACGTCCCGATCGTCTGCGTCCCCGGCTGCCCGATCCAGCCGGACAACTTCATGGAAGTGCTCGTCTACCTGCTCCGGCAGGCGGCGGGGCGGGCCCCGATGATCCCCCTCGACGAGGCGCTGCGCCCGCGCTGGCTGTTCGCCGAGACGGTGCACGAGGTCTGCGACCGCGGCGGCTACTACGAGCAGGCGGACTTCACCGAGGAGTACGGCAGGAAGCCGTGCATCGTGAAGCTCGGCTGCTGGGGGCCGGTGGTGCAGTGCAACGTCCCCAAGCGGGGCTGGATGAACGGCATCGGCGGCTGCCCCAACGTCGGCGGCGTCTGCATCGGCTGCACGATGCCGGGGTTCCCAGACAAGTTCCAACCCTTCATGGACGAGCCGCCGGGCGCTCACATGTCGACCTCGGCGGTGGTGACCTACGGCCGCACGGTGCGCGCGCTCCGCCAGTTCACCCTCGCCTCGATGAACCGCGAGCCGGACTGGCGGAGCCCCGGCAAGGGCGACCTCCCGGCCGACGTGCCGGAGAGCGAGCGCCCGGAACGGGACTCGGGTCGCTGAGATGACGGCAGGCGACGGCGGTCTGGTCGACCTCTCCTGGGATCCGATCACCCGGATCATCGGCAGCCTCGGAATCCACACCCGGATCGACTTCGCGAACCGGCAGGTCGTCGAATGCCGGAGCACGTCGTCGATCTTCCGCGGCTACAGCGTGATGATGCGGGGCAAGGACCCGCGCGACGCGCACTTCATCACCAGCCGGATCTGCGGCATCTGCGGCGACAACCACGCCACCTGCGCGGTCTACGCGCAGAACATGGCGTTCTCCGTCCAGCCCCCGCGACTGGCCGACTGGATCGTCAACCTCGGCGAAGCGGCCGAGTACATGTTCGATCACAACCTCTTCCAGGACAACCTCGTCGGCGTCGACTTCTGCGAGCAGATGGTGCGGGAGACGAACCCCGGCGTGCTCGCCCTCGCCGAGCGGACGCCGGCGCCGCGCGCCGACCGCCACGGCCACCGCACGGTGGCCGACATCATGCGGGCCCTCAACCCGTTCACCGGGCCTCTCTACCGCGAGGCGCTGGAGATGAGCCGGGTCGCCCGCGAGATGTTCTGCCTGATGGAGGGCCGGCACGTCCACCCCTCGACGCTCTACCCGGGCGGGGTCGGGACGGTGCCGAGCGTGCAGCTCTTCACCGAGTACCTGGTGCGGCTGTCGCGCTACATGGACTTCCTCAAGCGCATCGTGCCGCTCCACGACGACCTCTTCGACTTCTTCTACGAGGCGCTGCCGGGCTACGAGGCGGTCGGGCAGCGGCGCGTGCTGCTCGGCTGCTGGGGCGCCTTCCAGGACCCGGCGGCCTGCGACTACCGCTACGAGACGATGTCCGAGTGGGGACGCCGGATGTCCGTGACGCCGGGCATCGTGATCGACGGCGAGCTCCTGACCACCGATCTCGTCGAGATCAACCTCGGCATCCGCATCCTGCTCGGCAGCTCGTTCTACGACGACTGGCAGGAGGGCGAGACGTTCGTCCGCGCCGACCCGCTCGGCAACCCGGTCGACCAGCGCCACCCCTGGAACCAGACGACGCACCCGAAGCCCCAGAAGCGCGACCTCGAGGGCCGCTACACCTGGGTGATGTCGCCGCGGTGGTACGACCGCCGGTCCGGAGAGTACCTGGCGCTCGACAGCGGCGGCGGGCCGCTCGCCCGCCTGTGGGTGACCGCGCTCGCCGGGCTGGTCGACATCGGCTACGTCAAGGCCACCGGCGGCGGGATCGAGATCACCCTCCCCCGCACCGCTTCGTCGCCCGAGACGCGGTTCGAGTGGCGGATCCCGCGCTGGTCGAACACCCTCGAGCGCAACCGGGCGAGGACCTACTTCCAGGCCTACGCCGCCGCCGCCGCCCTCCACTTCGTCGAGCGGGCGCTCGACGAGGTGCACGCCGGGCACACCAAGACCTGGGAGCCGTTCACCGTGCCGACGGACGGCATCGGCTGCGGCTTCCACGAGGCCGTGCGCGGGCTCCTCTCGCACCACGTGGTGATCCGCGACGGGCGGATCGCCAACTACCACCCGTACCCTCCGACCTCCTGGAACGCCAGCCCGCGCGACAGCTTCGGCGTGCCCGGGCCGTACGAGGACGCGATCCAGAACACGCCGCTCTTCGAGGAGAACGGTCCCGACGCCTTCAAGGGCATCGACATCATGCGCACCGTGCGCAGCTTCGATCCCTGCCTCCCCTGCGGCGTCCACATGTACCTCGGACGCGGGCGCGAGATCGAGGTCCGCCACTCCCCCACCTTCGGAGTGGTGCCGACGGTGGAGGGGCCGTGAGCCTGGCGCAGGTCGAGCCGATCGCCGACGCCGTCCTCTTCGAGGGGTATCTCCTCTACCCCTACCGTCCCACCGCGCTGAAGAACCGGCACCGCTGGTGCTTCGGCGTCCTCGCCTGCCGCGCCGACGCCGAGGCGGCGGGCGGGCGGAGCCCGTGGCGTTCGCGGAGCGAGTCCCTGCTCGTCGGCGGCGAGGAGACGGAGATCGAGGTCGTGCTGCGCTTCCTCCATCCGGTCCGCCGGCGCGTGCTGCGGCGGACCCCGGCGGCGGCGCCGGCCGGTCGGCGCGAGACGGCGGCCGAGGTCGAGAGCCTCCAGGTCGGCGACCGCTGGCTGGAGCCGGGCGAGGAGGCCGCGGAGGTCCGCGTCGAGAGCGGTCCGCTCCGCCTCCGCGAGCTCCTGCGCGAGCCGCTCCGCCGCTCCTTCGCCTGCGCCGGCGGCCGCGAGGTCGAGGAGGTGCCCTCCCCCGGGGCGGGATCGGAGGTCGCGCTGGTCCGCGAGCGGCGCGAACTCGAGGGTGTCCTCGAGATCCGGGCGGAAGCGGTCGACCAGGGCGCCTTTCGGCTGGCCATCGAGGTGTCGAACGTCAGCCCAGCGCCGTCCGCCGCCGGCGCGGACGCCGACGACGAGCGCGCGCGCTCCTTCCTGTCCACCCACTGGCTCGTGCTCGCCCGGGAGGGCCGGCTCGTGTCGCTCCTCGACCCGCCGCCGGAGCTCGCGGCGGCGAGCGGATCGTGCCGCAACGTCGGCGTCTGGCCCGTCCTGGTCGGCGAGCCGGACGGCGCCGCCGTCCTCTGCTCACCGATCCTGCTCGAGGA
>DATABP010000564.1:0-1600 GCA_036259515.1 Thermoanaerobaculia bacterium
CCGCCAGCCCCGGCCAGCCCCAGCTCGCCGCCGCCAGCTCGGCCGCGAGCACCACCACCGCGAACGCCACGAGCCAGCCGAGCGCCGCCAGCCCCCACAGGTTCCAGAAGCCGAAGCAGCGCCGCCACAGCCGCCGCGCGCCGCCGACGAAGAGCGCCCGGTCGTAGACCGCGAACACCCGCCAGCCGCGCGGCGGCCCGGGCGGAGCCTGGCGCTCGGCGGCGACCAGCACCGCCAGCGACCCCGCCTGGAACCAGCAGAAGGCGACCGCCGCCAGCGTCCACACCACGGCGGTGCCGAGGAGCGCGATCGACAGCGGCAGGGCCACCGGAGCGACGGCGGCCGACAGATCGAGCAGCATCTCCTCGGCGCCGGCCGGCCGCCAATCGGCGAAGGCCGACCACCACCCGCGCCCGAGCACCACCAGCGGCACCGCCGCTCCCAACACGAAGAGCGCCATCGCCAGCACCTGCTGCAACCAGAGCAGCGGCACCAGCCGCCAGTTGGCGCGCAGGCTGGCGAAGCCGCGGACGACGCAGTCGAACGGCGAGGCGGTCACGCGGGGGCGAGCGGCTTGGGCTTGACCCGTCCCGGGCCGTGGAGGGTGCGGTAGTCGGTGACCGCGGTCAGGAGCACGGTGTCGGTCATCTCGCAGAGACGCGAGATGAGCACCGGCGACAGGCGGTCGGCGAGCGTCGGCCGCGCCGCCTCGTCGTCCCGCCGCCCGAACTCCTCGTACTCGCTGACCCGGCGCGGCTTCTTCGCCGCCTCGCCGCTCAGCCGGTAGTTGGTGGTGAAGATGGTCGGCAGCCGCCGGGTGTAGCGGGTGTTGATCACCAGGTAGAGGATGTCCTGCACCCACGGCGTCGGCTTCTGCGCTCCCAGCTCGTCGAGCACCAGCACGTCGGCGCCGATCACCGGGTCGAGCACCTCGTGCTTCGACTCCGGCGACGAGGGGTCGAAGGTCGACTGGATCTGGTGGATCAGCGAGGTGAAGTCGACGAAGCGCCCGCGCACCGCGTACTGGCCGACGAGGAGCGCGAGGAGGGCGGCGGCGAGGTGGGTCTTGCCGCTCCCCGGCGGGCCGATGAAGAGCAGCCCCTTCTGCCGGAAGCCCTCCTCGGTGAGGAAGCCCTCGACGTAGTCCTCGGCGAGCTTCCGCGCGGCGACGAGCTGCTCGGTGGCGGCGGCGGGCCGGCCGCGGAGCGAGAACTTGTCGAGCGTGCAGCCGAGGTAGCGGGGCGGGATGCCGGTCGCCGCCAGCCGGCGCTCGGCGCGGCCGACCTCGCGGCAGGCGCAGGGCTCGGCCGTCCCGGCGCCGCCGTCGCGACGCACGATCCACCCGCGCCCTTCGCAGCGCGGGCACACCGATTCCACCGAGAGCTCCGGCGCCGCGCTTTCCGGCATGACGGGGGAGATCGTAGCACGGGGAGACCGGCCCCGAGAGCCCCGAAACTCTCAGCCGCCGGCGGGCTCGGCGGCGTCGCCGGCCGTCTCGCGGAAGCCGCGGGCGTACTCTTCGGCGGCCGCCGGGTCGGCGGTGACCTCGCGCACGCGGACCTCCAGCTCCTCGGCGGTGAGCCCCTCCTCGGCGAGGATC
>DATABP010000565.1:0-1567 GCA_036259515.1 Thermoanaerobaculia bacterium
CGCGGCCGATCCTAGCAACCGGATCGGCCCCGGCCGCTACCGCGCGCGCAGCCGGAAGTCGGCGATCACCGGCAGGTGGTCGCTCGCCACCCGCGAGAGCTGGAGGCGGCAGGTCCACGACTCGGTCAGCCTGAGCCCGTCGCCGCGGAAGTAGAGCCGGTCGAGCCCGCCGCGCGGCGAGAACGACGGGTAGGTGCGCATCATCCCGCGCTTCAGGCGGGTGGCGCTGCCGAAGCCGAGCGCGTCCGAGAACACCGGCTCGATCAGCGACCGCCAGTCGTTGAAGTCGCCGCCGACCAGACACGGCGTGGCGTCGTCGAGCCGCTGGACCTCCTCGCAGCCGAGGAGCACCTCGACCTGCTCGCCCCGCTCGCGCGCCGAGAGCCCGAGGTGGAGGTTGAACACCTCCAGCCGCCGCGGCTCGGCGTCCTGGCGCGCCGGCGGCAGCTCGAGCGTGGTGTGCTGGCAGCCGCGCCGCTTGTGCCAGCCGATCGTCAGGTCGATGTTGCGCTCGCGGACGATCGGCCAGCGCGACAGCGTGGCGTTGCCGTACCAGCCCTTGCGCAGGCTGACGTTGTGCCCGAGCGCGAAGTACGGGTACTCGGCGGCGGCGGCGATCTCCCGCGCCAGGTTCAGCTCGCGCGACCGCGGCACCCCCTCGTCGACCTCCTGGAGCAGCACGACGTGCGCCTGGTAATGACGCAGCACCTCGACCACCCGCTCCGGCCGGAAGCGGCGGTCGACGCCGATGCAGCGGTGGATGTTCCAGGTCAGGACCCTGAGACGCACCGGCCCGGCCTCAGGATGTGCATGACGTCACGCGCCGGCCCGCTCCCGCTCCGCCGGCACCAGCTCGCGGCCGAACGGCAGCAGCGCCAGCGGCACCAGCTTGACGTGCTGGATCGCGAACGGAATGCCGACGACGGTGAGCGCCGTCACCGCCGCCGACAGCAGGTGGGCGAGCGCGATCTCCCAGCCGAAGAGCGCGATCCACAGCACGTTGAACACCATCGGCAGGCAGCCCTCGGCCCCCGGCCGCGCCACCACCACCTTGCCGAACGGAGCGAAGGTGGCGATCCCCAGCTTGAACGCCTGGAGCCCGAACGGGATGCCGACGAGGGTGAGGCACAGCGCCACGCCGCCGAGCAGGTAGCCGATGCCGGCGACGAGCCCGCCGAAGAGCAGCCAGAGGACGTTGCCGAGGAGCGACATCAGGACCTCCCATCGATTCCAACCGCGTGCCAGGGCGCGCGGGGAGCGGGACGGAGGAGCCGGACGACGGTGCCGGTGTCGGCGGGCGGCGGCGGGGCGGCGAGGAGGTCGACGACCTCGCCGTCGTCGAGCCGCAACTCGAGGCGGGTGAAGCTCCACACCTCGCCGCGGCGCTCGGCGTCGACGAGGAGGCGGCCGGAGCCCCGTGGCCCGGAGAGCGGGAGGGCGAGCCGCGCCCGCCCCGCCGGCCCGCCGTCGTCGACCTCGCCGCGCACCCGGCGCCCGGCGGCGAGCGGCTCGCCGAGCGCCTCGATCACCGCCGGGTGCGCCTCGGCGCGGGCGAGCGCCTCGGCGT
>DATABP010000566.1:0-3814 GCA_036259515.1 Thermoanaerobaculia bacterium
CTCGCCGGCCGCCGCGGCGGCGAGCAGCCGGTCGACGGCGCGGCGCCGGAGCGCCCCGGTGCGCGGCTCGGCGCCCCCGGCGACCAGCCCGCGCTCGGCGGCCAGCCGCAGGAGCAGGCGCTCGGCCAGGAACTGATCGAACAGCTCGGAGAGGACGTCGCTTCCCAGCGAGGCGCCGCTCTCGCCCAGGTGCCGCTCGAGGTAGCGCTCGAACTCCTCCCAGCGCACGTCCTCGGAGCCGATCGTCGCCACCCGCTCGGGATCGGCGGCCGGGGCGGGGCGGCAGGCGGCCGCGAGCGCCGCGGCGAGGAGCAGGACGAGGACGGCGCGCTCCGAGGTCACGCCGCCAGCTCCTCCAGCGTGCGCCTCGCCGTCTCCAGCAGGCCCGTGCCGCGGGTCGCCACGGTCAGCACGCCGGTGGGGCTGAAGGCGACGCCGTCGCCGGCCTCGACCATCGCCACCAGCCGCTCGGCGTCGATGCGCGCGTCCTGGCGCAGACGGATCACCAGCTCGCCCTTCTGGCTGCCGATCGACTGCACGCGGAGCGACTCGGCGAGACGCTTGACGGCGGCGACCTCGAGCAGCGTCCTCACCTCGGGCGGCGGCGGGCCGAAGCGGTCGGCGAGCTCGTCGAGCACCTCCTCGGCGCTCTTCTCGCCGGCGACCAGGATGCGGTAGGTCTCCATGCGCAGGTTGGGGTCGGCGACGTAGCTCTCCGGGATGGCGAGCGGCACCGGAAGGTCGATCGCCGTCGACGGCGCCTCGGCGACCACCTCGCCGGAGAGCTCCCTCACCGTGTCTTCCAACATCTTCAGGTAGGTCTCGATGCCCACCGCCGCGATGTGGCCGCTCTGCTCGGCCCCCAGGAGGTTGCCGGCGCCGCGGATCTCGAGGTCGCGCGCCGCGATGCGGAAGCCGGCGCCGAGGTCCGAGAACTCGCGCAGGGCGGCGAGCCGCTTCCGCGCGTCCTCGGAGAGCACCCGGTCCGGCGGCACCAGCAGGTAGCAGTAGGCGAGCTGGCTCGACCGCCCCACCCGGCCGCGGAGCTGGTAGAGCTGCGACAGCCCGAAGCGGTCGGCGCGGTGGACGATCATCGTGTTGACGTTGGGGATGTCGATGCCGTTCTCGATGATCGTCGTCGCCAGGAGGAGGTCGTGCTCGCGGGCGGTGAAGGCGTGCATGCGGCGGGAGAGCTCGTCCTCGGGGAGCTGGCCGTGGCCGACGGTGACGCGTAGCCCGGGCACCAGCTCCTTGAGCATCGCCTGGGCGTCCTCGATCGTCTCCACCCGGTTGTAGACGTAGTACACCTGCCCGCCGCGCTCGATCTCGTAGAGGATCGCCTCGCGCACCAGGGCCGCGTCGAAGGGGACGATCGCCGTCTCCACGGCCATGCGGTTCTTGGGTGGCGTCTCGATCACCGACATGTCGCGCACCCCGGCGAGCGAGAGCTGGAGGGTGCGCGGAACCGGGGTGGCCGACATCGCCAGCACGTGGACGTCCTTCTTGAGCTGCTTCAAGCGCTCCTTCTGGGCCACCCCGAAGCGCTGCTCCTCGTCGACCACCACCAGCCCGAGCTTCGCGAAGCGCACGTCCTTCGACAGCAGCCGGTGGGTGCCGATCAGCACGTCGACCTTGCCGGCGGCGAGCCGCGCCAGGGCGTCCTCGATCTCCTTCGGCTGGCGGAAGCGGGAGACCATCTCGACGGTGACCGGGAAGCCCTCGAAGCGGCGGCGGAAGGTCTCCAGGTGCTGGTCGGCGAGCACCGTGGTCGGCGCCAGGAGGGCGACCTGGTAGCCGGCGTCGACCACCTTCATCGCCGCCCGCATCGCCACCTCGGTCTTGCCGTAGCCGACGTCGCCGCAGAGCAGGCGGTCCATCGGCCGCTCGCGCTCGAGGTCGGCCTTGACGGCGGCGATCGCGTCGAGCTGGTCCGGCGTCTCCTCGTAGACGAAGGCGGCCTCGAACTGGGCGAGGAGGTCGGTGTCCGGCGGCATCGCCGGGGCGCGGGCGATCTGCCGCTCGGCGTAGAGCTTGAGGAGCTCGCCGGCCATGTCGCGGAGGCTCTTCTTGACCCGCGCCTTGGTCTTGTTCCAGGAGGTGCCGCCGAGGGTGTCGAGCCGCGGCGCCGTCCCCTCGATGCCGGAGAACTTCTGGATCAGGTCGAGCCGCGACAGCGGCACGAGCAGGCTCTTGCCGCCGGCGTAGGCGATCTCCATCACCTCGGTGTCGAGCGCGGCGCCGCCGCCGAAGCCGGCGAGCGCCGGCGGCAGCGGCCCCTGGCCGTCGCCGCCGCCGACCCGCCGCAGCGCCACGAACTGGCCGATGCCGTGGTCCTGGTGGACGACGTAGTCGCCGACCTTGAGGTCGCGCAGGCTGGAGACGAACGGCCCGAACCTCACCTTGCGCCGCGCCGGCTGCTGCGGCCGGGCGCGCGGCAGGAGCTGCTGCTCGGCGTAGATCGACACCCCGGCGGCGGGCAGCCGGAAGCCGCGGGCGAGCTCGCCCGGCACCACCGAGCAGCCGGCGGCGCCGACCTCGATGCCGCGCCCGGAGAGGAGCTCCTCGATCCGCCCGCGGTGCCCGGGCGAGGCGACGACGACGCAGCGGTCGCCGCGGTCGCGGGCGGTCGCCACCTCCTGCGGGAAGCGCGGGAGCTGGCCGGAGAAGAGGTCGGTGGTCGAGGCGGCGAAGTCCACCCGGCCGTCGGCGGCGCCGCGCGCCAGCGCCGACTCGCCGAGGAGGAGGCCGCCGATGCGCACCGCCGCCGCGTCGAGGGTGCGCCGCACCTCCTCGGCCGGCTGCTCGAGCGCGTCGGGCGGGGCGACCAGCTTGTGGTGGCTCTGCCGGGCGGCGGCCTCGGCGGCGACCGTCTCGGCGTGGTGCTCGACCTCGGCGGCGAGCGCCGGCGGGTCGACGGCGACGGTGAGGAGCCCGGCGGCGCCGCCCGCCTCGGCCGCCAGCTCGCCGAGCGAGCGGGTGTCGGCGGCGAGGAGCGGCAGGTAGCTCCGCCAGCCGGGGAAGCCGCCGCGCTCGCGCAGCTCCTCGAGGTGGGCGGCGGCCTCGGGGCCGACGCGGTCGCCGGCGAGGTCGGCGAGCACCGCCGCCAGATGGGCGGCCTGCTCGGCGCCGGCGGGGAACGGCGACAGCGGCAGGAGGCGCACGGCGTCGAGCCGCTCCTCGGAGCGCTGGGTCACCGCGTCGAAGCGGCGCACCGACTCGACGGTGTCGCCGAAGAGCTCGATCCGCACCGGGTCGGAGGCGCCGGGCGGGAAGACGTCGAAGACGAAGCCGCGGACGGCGAAGTCGCCGACCTCCGAGACGAGGTCGCTGCGACGGTAGCCGGCGGCGGCGAGGAGCTCGGCGAGGAGCTCGACCGGCGCCTCGTCGCCGGGGGCGACGGCGACCACGGCGCGGAGGAAGCGCTCGGCCGGCGGCAGGCGGCGGAAGAGCGCCCGCGGGGTGGTGACCAGCGTGGCCGGCGGGCGGCGGCCGGGGGCGAGGAGGCGATCGAGCGCCACCGCCTCCTGCGCCCGCGCCGGCAGCGACGCCTCGGCCTCCTGGTAGGGCGAGAGCGGCGGCCCGGGGAAGTAGAGGGCGGCGTCGCGGCGCCCCGGCGGCGCGAAGAGCTGCGCCGCCTCGATCCAGGCCAGGGCGTCCGCCTCGTGCGGCACGACGACCAGCGCCGGACGGCCGGCGTCTTCGGCCGCCAGCTCGACCACCCACGCCGCCGCCGGCACCGGCAGGCGCACCACCTCCCGCAGGCTGCGCGACAGCGCGCCCTACCGCTCGCTCCTCGCCGGAGCGCGGGAGGTGG
>DATABP010000567.1:0-1531 GCA_036259515.1 Thermoanaerobaculia bacterium
CGGGTGCGGGCCGAAGGCGCCGAGCCAGCCGGCGAGCGCGCGGTCGAGCTCCGGGCGGCGGCCGAAGGGGGCGACCAGGCGCCGGGCGCCCTCGAGGTAACCGGGGAGCCGCTGGGCGAGCTCGGCGAGCGGGAAGGCGGCGTCGGCGCCGAAGCGCTCCACGGCGCCCTCGACGCCGGCGCGCGGGCCGTCCCAGCGCTCGCGGTCGGGGTCGCGCGGCGGCACGAAGAGGACGAAGCGGTGCTCGGGATGGAGCGGGGTGACCACCGCCACCGCGCCCGGCTCACCGAAGCCGGTGAGGTAGAGGAAGTCGCCGTCGGGCCGGAAGTCGAAGGCGACGTCGCGGTTGCGGTAGACGAGGTCGCCGGCGGGGACCACCGCCACCGCGTCGTCGCCCAGCCGGTCGAGGAGCGCGCGCCGCCGCGCCGCGTGGACCTCGGGCGGGAAGGGGACGGCTCGGCCGCTCACAGCGCGGCGCGGCCGGTCGGCGGCCAGCGCGCCGGACGGCGCATCGAGCGGGCGAGCTCGGAGGAGCGGGTGGAGGCGGCGGGAGTGGGCATCCGCGGCGCCGGCGCCACCTTGGGCACCAGCCGGACGTCGAAGACGAACGGGATCTCGGGGCACAGCCACGCCGAGTGGAGCGGCGGCCAGCTCTCGCGCCCGCCGCCGAGCGGCAGCACCTCGGCGAGGAGCGAGGCGTCGGTCACCTCGGCGGCGAGCGGCCACACCGTCACCCGCGGGTGCTCGGTGTCGATGCGGTGGAGGCCGCCGGCGGTCTCCACGTAGCCGCGCGGCCGCTCGCGGAAGAAGCGCACCGTCTGCTCCCAGGAGCCGAGGCTCGGCCCCTCTCCCGGCAGCCCGCCGCCGGGGCGGGCGACGACCTCCAGCCGGCTGCCCTGCTCGACCACCCAGCGCCAGCCGTCGCCGTCGGCCTGCGGATCGAGCGACGGCTGGGGGAAGCGGAAGCGCGCCGACGACACCGGGTGCCGCGCGGTCAGCGCCACCGCCGGCTTGACCCAGCGCGGCAGCATCATGTCGCGGAAGAGGACGCTCGGCACGCCCTCGCCGTCGAGCGCGTAGAGGCGGACGTTGAGCTGCGGGTAGGAGAGGCGCAGGAAGCGGGCGCTCTGGAAGTGGACGCCGCGGTTGCGGAAGAGGAGCGCCGAGGCGAACACCCAGCGCTCGCCCCGCCACTCGCGGTCCTGGTAGGCCAGCGGCGCCGGCGGCGGCGGCACCGCCCCGGCGGGAAGCGCCCAGTTGAGGTAGAGGGCGTCGATCACCAGGGTCCGCATCTTCACGTGTTTCGGTCCTCGGACGGGACGGCGCGCGGGCTCGCCAGCGAAAAGGCCGGCGCGATGCGAAAATAGCGCCTCCCGGCGGCCGCCGCAACCGCGCGCGGTGCCGCCGCGCCGCGGCCGGCGCGCCCGGAGCGCCCGTCCGCCGATCCGACGTCCGAAACCAGCCATCGTCCGATCAAGGAGGCCCGATGCCCGCCACGTCCCTTCGCCGCCCGTGCCGCGCCGCCGCCGCG
>DATABP010000568.1:0-1994 GCA_036259515.1 Thermoanaerobaculia bacterium
GGCCGGCGCGGCGCTCGGCGACGCCGAGGTCGAAGAGGATCGCCGTCGGCACCAGCGGCACCACCGCCGGGCCGGCGGCGAAGCCGTGGCCGCGCGCCGCCAGCCACTCGACCACCGGCTCGGCGGCGGACAGCCCGTAGCCGCTGCCGCCGGCGAGCACCACCGCGTGCGCGCGGCTCGCCACGTGGTGCCCGAGGACCAGCGAGTCGAACTGCCGCGTGCCGGTCGCCGAGCCGCGCACCTCGGCGGCGGCGAGCACGCCCTCGGGGCAGAGGATCACGGTGACGCCGGTCTTCGCGGCGCGGTCGGTGCCGTGGCCGAGGATGAAGCCGGGGAGGTCCAGAGACGGCTCGGGGGCCGGCAGGGGCGACGGCAGCGGGGGCTCCATCGCCCCGAAGCTACCACCGCCTCCGCGCGGCCCCCGCGGGAGGACTGCCGATCGGCGCTCTACTGCTGCGCCGGCACTCCCGTCACCACCAGGTCCGAGAAGGCGAAGTCGAGCGGCGGCAGGTAGGCGCCGTGGTCGTACGCCTTGTCGAGGCCGAACAGGATGTGCAGGCCCTCGCCGTGATGGGTCAGGTCGCGCGTCCCGATGTTGCCGACGAGCTGCTCGACCATCTGCCCGTTGCGCGACAGCTCCCACACCATGCGCCGCGCCGCGGTGTCGTAGTCGACCCGCACGTGGTGCAGGGTGTTGGTCGCCCAGGCGGCGTCGGGCCCGCGCACCACCTGGTGGTCGCCGAGGTCGATGGTCGACTTGTTGCGGCCGTTGACGCGGATGGTGTGCGCGAAGTGCGTGCCGCCGCGGACCGGGCGGAGCAGCAGCGTCGTCGACAGGAAGTTGGTGCCCGGGGTGATCCGGATGTTCGGCACGATGACGTCGAACTCCCAGGTGATCCGGGTGTACTGGACGCCGGCCTCGATCGGCAGCTCGATGTCCATGATCGAGGCGCCCGGCACCGGCCGGAAGAAGGTGCCGTCCATGCGCACCAGCTCGCCGTCCCGCGGCCCCGGCGCCGCCGGGCCGAGGTCGTCGGCGCCGGTGGTCGAGGGCAGCACGAACTGCGTCGAGTCCGGCTCGCTGGCGAGGATCGCCGAGAAGGGGTAGAAGGGGACGTCGCAGCTCACCTCGACGCGCGCGTCGGCCACCGACGGCACCTGGAGCATGTTGAAGACGTCCTGGAAGAAGCGCTGGCCGACCGCCGGCGCCCACACCGTCGCGGTCGACAGGATGCGGCTGCCGTCGGCGCGGAAGGTGGTGAGCGAGCACTCGCCGTCCTCGGCGCCGAAGGTGGCGATGCCGAAGTGGCTGGCGCTGCCGGTGGCGCGCTCGACGCCCTGGACGTGCGCCTTGTCGCCGGGGGCGAAGACGTCCTCGGCGCCGATCAGCGGCAGGTGGGCCTGCGAGCGGACCAGCCCGCCCGGGGTGAGCGACTCGAGGCGCGCCGCGTAGACGGCGTCGTCGGGGCCGTCGATCTCGACCATGCCGACCCCGGCCTCGCCGACCGCCAGCCGGAACGTCTGCCCCGGGCCGACGCTCAGCCGGGAGGTGACGGTGGCGCCTCCGGCGGCCGGCAGGCCGACCGTGTCACGGGGGATGTAGCGGACCTCGACCTCGTGCGGACCGCCGCTGGCGTTGGTGATCCAGACGTAGGTCTTGTAGGTCTTCCCGCCCAGCGCGCCGTTGACGGCCAGCGGCAGGTAGACGGTGCCGGCGGCGGCCGTTCCGGCCCACAGCAGGGCGGCGGCAGCCAGGACGTAGGCGTTCCTCCTCGTTCTCATCTCGGACTCGAACCTCCTTCGCCGGTCGGCTCTCTACGGCCCATTCCGCGTCCGCCGGCGGCTCCTGTGTCCATCCTCGATCGGGCGGCTCCAACAGTGGCTCGAATTTACGTCATAAATGCGCATGGGGGCAAGTGTTTCGCCGCGGCCCGCCGAAAAGGAAACGCCCGGCGGGGTCGCCGCCGGGCGTCGAAGAGAGGAGAGCGGGGGGG
>DATABP010000569.1:0-2419 GCA_036259515.1 Thermoanaerobaculia bacterium
TCCCGCCCCCGGCGCCCGGTCACCTCCGGCGAAGCCGCCGTCGTCGTTACGAGGCCACGATCTCGCGCAGCGCCTGCTCCGGCTTCGACCACTCGCCGCCCTCGATGCGGCCGGCCTCCTTGCCGCCCACGTAGACGATGCCGGTGGGCACCGCGTGGACGTCGTCGCGCTGGGCGGCGGGGTCCTTGGCGAAGCCCTCGCCCTGCGGCAGGCCGTAGAACTCGAAGGCGACCCGCGAGCCCTCCAGCTCCTCGGCGACGCGCAGGAGGTGCGGCACGTGCTGGCTGCAGAAGGGGCACCACGAGCCGAAGTAGACGCGCACCTTGACCGGCGCCGCCACGCCCTTGAGCGCCGCCAGCGCCGTCGCGTCCGGCGTGTAGGCCGCGGCCTTGCGGCGGTAGTCCGGGCTGTGCTCGAGCATCCCGGCGAGGTCCTGGGTGCCGAGGAGGTGCGGGCGCGGCCTCAGGACCGCCGTCTTGCCGTCGATCGCGAAGCGGACGCCGTCGCCGTCCTGGGTGAAGGCCCCGACCCGGGTCACCTGGGCGTCGGCGAGGACGTCGATGGTGCTGCCGCGCTTGGCGAGCTTCATGAAGCTGACCGTGTTCACCGAGCGCTCGCGCGGCACCACCAGGGTGGGCGACGACAGGTCGGGGGCGACGATCAGGAACGCGGGCACCCGCTGGGAGAAGTAGATCTCCGCCTTCGGGGCCGGCGCGCCGCCGAGCTCCAGCACCCAATCGCCGGTGAGCTGGAAGTCGCGGAGGACGGCGTCGGCGCCCTGCGCGGCGGCGGGGACGGCGACGGCGAGCGCCGCCAGCGCCGCGACGGCGAAGCGGAGCAGGGGATGGGCGATGGGCTTCATGACGTCAGACCTCCTGGGTTCGCGGCTCGCGCCGACTTCTCTCGTACGTTCCTCAGCTCAATCCCGTCACCGGCACCTCGTCGGCCTCCGGCAACGGCGGCAGACCGGACCGGGTCTCGACGACCACCCCGTCCTCCACCCGGAACGAGCGCGGCAGCCGCCGGTACAGCGGGGCGACCAGGGCCTCGGGCACCTCGCGGATCTCGAACACCGGCGCCCACTGCCAGAAGAAGGCGCGCTGCGCCTCCTGCGACGCGGTCGTCAACACCCACAGCGGCGGCAGCTCGCCGCTCCGGGCCGCGAAGGCGTGCGCGTTCAAGCGGTCGACCGCGGCGGTGAACGCCTCGTCCTCCAGCTCGGCGAGGACCACCAGGTGCTCGCCGGTGGCGAGCTCCGGCACCACCGCGTCGAGGCAGACCTCCACCCCGTCCTCGCCTTCGCCGCCGCCGGCGCAGATCGCCGCCACCTCGACGCCGGGCGACAGCCGCGTCGCCAGGTCGTCGAGCGGCAGCTCCGGCGCCTTCCAGGCCAGCCCGAGGGTGGCGACCGCCGCCACCGCCACGAGCGCCGTGCGCAGGGGCGGGAAGCGGCGGGCGCCGCGCGAACGGCCGAGGAAGGCCAGGAGCAGCGGCGGCACCAGGAGGAGGAGGTCCTGCCAGAAGGCCTCCTCCGGGGTGCGCTCGACCAAGCTGCCGAAACAGCCGCAGGCGGCGGCCTCTTCCCGCAGCCCGTGGGCGTCCATGTACCAGCCGCGGGCGGTGAGGAAGACGAAGAAGGCGACGAGCAGCGCCGCCGGCACCAGCACCCAGAGGCGGCGCAGGTTGAGGAGCAGCGCCGTCCCCAGCGCCCCTTCGAGCACCAGCGCGAGGAGCGCCACGGCGGCGGCAGGCAGCAGGAAGTCCAGCCCTTCGAGGCGGATCTGCTCGGCGAACGCCTCGGGGTGGATCGCCTTCGCCCAGGTGGCGACGAGCAGCACGGCGCCGAGGAAGACGGCGGCGGCGGTGCCCAGCCACCAGGTCCAGGGGCGGCCGGCGGCGGGGCCGGGGCGAGGGGCGGGCGGGGTCATCGGCGCGGCGCGATCATAGCAACCGCCTCCCGCCGGGCTCCGGGAGCCGGGCGACGTAGCTCCCCGCCAGCCGGTCGTGGAGGCCGCGCCGGCCGGCGGAGAGGCCGGCGAGGAGGAAGCCGACCCCCAGCGTGGCGACGCCCACCAGGTAGCCGCCGAAGCGCACCCAGGCCGCCCGCCCGCCGATCCCCGGCCGGCCGTCGAGGTCGCAGACGCGGAGGCCGAAGACGCGCTTGCCCGGCGAGTCGCCGCGCTGGCGCCAGCCGGGCACCGAGGCGGCGGCCCAGGCGGCCAGGCCGACCAGCGTGCCGATCGGGGCGCCCGCCGCGCGCGACCAGCCGCCGACCGCCACGCCCACCACCAGCGCGAGGAGGAACGGCCCGGCGAGGTCGAGGGCGAAGGCGGCGGCGCGCGGCCAGAAGCCGGCGGCGGGCAGGAAGAGCGGCGGTGGCGCGGCGTCCGGCCAGGCCGCGTCCGCCGCCTCGGCCGCC
>DATABP010000570.1:0-1862 GCA_036259515.1 Thermoanaerobaculia bacterium
CGCGCGCTGCGCCTCCGCCAGCGCCGCCGCGGGTCCCAGGCCGCGGCGGAGGAGGCCGTCGTAGAAGACCGCCATCAGCTCGGCGGTGGCACGGTCGTGGACCGGCCAGTGGCTGACCACCACCCTCCGCACCCCCGCTCGGAAGAACGCCTGCGGCAGGCCGATCAGCCCCTCGGCGCGCACCTCGCGTCCGAGCGCGGTGCTGCACGCCGAGAGGACCGCCAGCTCGACGGGGAGGTCCAGGGCGGAGATCTCCCAGGCGCGGAGGAAGCCGTCGCGCGATCCGCCGTCGGGGCCGACCAGCGAGAGCACGATCCCCGAGAGCTGTGGATCGTCGGGGTGGAGGAGCGAGTGGGTGGCGAAGTGGAGCACGCGGTGGCGGGCGAGGTCGCCGGCGAGGAGGCGCCGGCGGTCGGCGGCGAAGTCGACGAGGAGCCGGGAGCGGCCGGGTCGGGCGGCGGCGACGATCGACCGGGCTTCCCGGCGGGTCCACCGGAGACGTGGCAGGCGCGCCAGGTCGAGATCGGTCATCGACCGCTCGAGGTCCGCCGGCAGCGAGGCGGCCGCGAGCACGAGCTCGCCGCCGGCCCGCGGGTCGGTGGCGGAGAAGACGGGATCGGCGACGACGAGCACGCCGGCCGGCCGCGGCGCGACGGGGCGTGCGCGCTGCCGGGCCAGCGCGGAGGGGGAGGGGACGACGACCACCTCGACGCGGTCGAGCAGGAGGTCGCCCGCGCCGCCGGGCACGGGGAGCGCCTGGAACGGCACGAGGTGGAGCGCACCGTCGGGGACGACCGCCAGCCGGCGGACGTCGAGACGCGGTGCGATGTCGGCGAGCAGCCGGTCGGCGAGGGCCGCCGACGCTCCGCCGGACGGCAGGGGGAGCGAGTCGCGCCGCCGGCGCGCCAGCTCGCTGGCGGTGCGGCGGGCGAAGCCTTCGAGGGTGGCGGCGGCGGGCAGCGCGAACCACTCGACGGCGCCGCCGGCGTCGACCAGCCAGGCGTAGCTGCGGACGGCGCCGAGGCTGAAGACGAGGAGATCGGTGTCGGCGTCGAGGACACTCGCGAGCCCGGCGGCGGTGAGGAGACGCCCGGCGGGCTGGGCCGGCGGGCCGGCGAGCCTCTCGGCGAGGCGGGTCAGTCGGCCGAGGCGCCGTTCGAGCGTGGCGAGCCGCTCGCGCGGCGCGTCGCGGCCGCGCAACCGCGCGCGCTCCAAGTCGAGCCCCGCCACCTCGGCCATCACCGCCCGGCGGGTCTCCCCGCTCGCCGGGGGATCGCCGGCGGCGGAGATGCTGTCGACAAGGCTTCGCGCGTGGGAGCGCTCGGCGACCGCCAGCGCGGCGAGATGATGACCGCCCTCCGGATCGGAGGCCGCACGCACCATCAAGAGGTCGATCAGCTCGTCGTAGATCTCGCGGCGGTGGGAGAGGAAGGCGCTTCGCGAGGTGGTGCTCGGCAGCCCGGCACGCGCCGACTCGACGCGTTCGATCGCGCGGGCGAGCTCGCGCTCGGCCTCAGCCGGCCGGCCCAGCGCGCGGAGCGCCCGTGCCAGCTCGAGCCCGGTGAAGGCTTCGCCCTCGGCGTCGCCGGCCCGGGCCAGCACGGCGAGGGCGCGGCGCAACAGGTGCGCGGCGCCGCCGGCGTCGCCGGCGAGGCGGGCCAGGCGGCCGAGATTGGCGATCACCGCACCGTGGGCGCGGTGATCCTCGGTGCCCTCGACCTCCGCCAGGGCGTCGAGGTAGTTGCGGCGGGCCGCGGCGTGGCGGCCGGTCGAGGCGAGCACCGTGCCGCGGCGGTCGAAGACCGTCGTCCGCAGTCGGCGGTCGCCCGCCTCGCGTGCCAGGTCGAGCGCCTGGTCGAGAT
>DATABP010000571.1:0-2113 GCA_036259515.1 Thermoanaerobaculia bacterium
CGCCGCCGCGCCGGCCGCCGCCCAGCAGCCGGTCCCCAAGCACCCCGACCGGCTCACCTACCCGCCGCTCCCCGAGCTCGACCCGCCGCAGCCGGAGCGGGTGGTGCTCGACAACGGCATGGTCGTCATGCTGATCGAGGACCACGAGCTGCCGCTGGTCGAGGCGACGGCGCTGATCCGCACCGGCGCGCGCCTCGAGCCCGCCGACGAGATCGGCCTGGCGCAGCTCACCGGCACCGTGCTGCGGAGCGGCGGCACCCGCTCGATGCCGTCCGAGGAGCTCAACCAGTTCCTCGAGAACCGCGCCGCCTCGATCGAGACCTCGATCGGCACCACCTTCGGCTCCGCCTCGATGAGCGCGTTGAAGGAGGACTTCCCCGCCGTCCTCGCCGCCTTCGCCGACGTCCTCCGCGAGCCGGCCTTCGAGGCCGACAAGCTGGAGGTGGCGAAGAACGCGATGATCGCCGGCATCGCGCGGCAGAACGACAACCCGCAGCAGATCGCCTTCCGCGAGCTCGCCGAGATCGTCTACGGCGAGGACTCGCCGTACGCGCGCAACGCGACCTACGCCACCGTGGCAGCCGTCGACCGCGACGACCTCGTCGCCTGGCACCAGCGCTACTACCACCCCGAGCGGGTGATCCTCGGGCTGGTCGGCGACTTCGAGCGCGACGAGGCGCTGGCGCTGGTGCGGCAGGAGTTCGGCGACTGGGCGCGCGGCCCCGAGACCGAGGACCCCGACGCCGCCTTCGACGCGGCGCCCGACCCGGGCGTCTACTTCGCCGAGAAGGCCGACATGACGCAGTCGAACATCCTGATCGGCCACCTCGGCATCCGCCGCGACGACCCCGACTACTACGCCGTCGAGGTGCTCAACAACGTGCTCTCCGGCGGCTTCGCCTCGCGGCTCTTCTCGGAGATCCGCTCGCGGCGCGGCCTCGCCTACGCGGTGTTCGGCGGCGTCGGCAGCGACTTCGACCACCCCGGCCTCTTCCAGATGTTCATGACCACCAAGGTGGAGACCACCGCGGAGTCGATCCAGGCGCTGCTCGACGAGGCGAAGAAGCTGACCTCGAAGCCGCCGACGCCCGAGGAGGTGGCGAAGGCCAAGCAGTCGATCCTCGCCTCCTTCGTCTTCGAGAGCGACTCGACGCGCGAGGTCCTCGGCCAGCAGATGCGCTACGAGTACTTCGGCTACCCGCTCGACTGGCTGGAGCGCTACCAGGCGGGCATCGAGGCGACGACGGTCGACCAGGTGCGCGCCGCCGCCGCCGAGCACGTCCACCCGGAGCGCTTCTCGATCCTCGTCGTCGGCCCCGGCGAGGGGATGGACAAGCCGCTGTCGACCTTCGGCGAGGTGGTGGCGGTCGACATCTCGATCCCCGAGCCCGAGGTCGAGCGCGCCGAGGTCACCGCCGAGGGCCAGGAGCAGGCGCTCCAGCTCCTCGACCGCGCGGTCGAGGCGATGGGCGGCGCCGCGGTCGACGCGGCGCGCGCGCTGCGCATCTCCGGCACCGTCGGGCAGCAGACGCCGCAGGGCGAGATGGAGATCCAGGTCGCCGAGATCCACGTCTTCCCCGACCGCTTCCGCCAGGAGGTGACGCTGCCCTTCGGCTCGATGACGATGGTGCTCACCGGCGACGCCGGCTTCGCGATCACCCCGCAGGGGGTGGTCGACATCCCCGGCTCGCGGCTCGCCGCGCTGCGCCAGAACGCCAGCCGCAACGTGCTGGCGCTGCTCAAGGCGCGGCGCGACCCGGAGCTGGTCGCCACCACGCTCGCCGCCGGAGAGATCGACGGCACGCCGATCGAGCGGCTCCAGCTCGAGATCGCCGGCGACGTGACGGTGGTCGGCCTCGACCCGGAGACCGGCCGCGTCCGCCGCATCGAGTACCATGGGATGGGACCGGGCGGCGCCCCCGGCCAGGTGGTGGAGACCTACTCCGACTGGCGCGAGGTCGACGGGCTCCAGTACCCGTTCGCCATCGTCGGCACCTTCGACGGCCAGGAGGTGCAGCGGGTGACGCTCGACGAGGTGGAGGTCGACCCCGAGGTGGACGAGAGCGCCTTCGCGCGCCCGGAGGCCGAGCAGCCGGAGTAGGACGCCGGCCGC
>DATABP010000572.1:0-2312 GCA_036259515.1 Thermoanaerobaculia bacterium
CGCTGTCGGCGAGCAGGAAGGCCAGGCGCTCCGCCGGGGTGCCCGGGTCGACGGCGACGAAGGCGGCGCCGGCCTTCAGCGTGCCGAGCAGACCGGCGAGGGCCTCGGGCGAGCGCTCGGCGAGAAGCGCCACGCGGTCCTCGCGCCCGACCCCGGCGGCGGCCAGGCGGGCGGCGACGGCGGCGGCGCGGCGGTCGAGGTCGGCGTAGCTCCAGACGACGTCGCCGGCGACCACCGCCGGCGCCCGGGGAGCCGCCGCCGCCCGGCGCTCCACCAGCGCGTGCAGGCTGCCGGGCGGCACCGGCGCGGCGGTGTCGTTCCAGCCGGCCACGAGCTGCCGGCGCTCGGCGGCGGTGGCCAGCGGCAGCTCGGCCAGCGGCCGGTCCGGCTCGGCGAGGGCGGCGTCGAGCAGGCGCTGGAGGTGGCCGGCCATGCGCTCGGCGGTGCCGGCGTCGAACAGGTCGGCGGCGTACTCCAGGGTGGCGGTGAGGCCCCGGGTGCGCTCCTCCACCTGGAGCGACAGGTCGAACTTCGCCGAGCGGCCCTCCGCCGGCAGCGCCGCCAGCGTCAGCTCCGGCAGCTCGAGCCGCCCGCCGGGGGCGTTCTGGACCACGAAGAACACCTGGAACAGCGGCGTCACCGCGAGGTTGCGCTCGCGCACCAGCTCCTCCACCAGGCGCTCGAAGGGCACGTCCTGGTGCTCGTGGGCGGCGAGGCTCGCCTCCCGCACCCGGGCCACCAGGGCGGCGAACGACGGCCCGCCGGAGAGGTCGGCGCGCAGCACCAGGGTGTTGACGAAGAAGCCGATCAGGCTCTCGACCTCGGAGCGGTTGCGCCCGGCGACCGGGGTGCCGACGCGCACGTCCTCCTGCCCGGTGGCGCGCGACAGCAGGCCGGCCCAGGCCGCCAGGAGCGTCATGAAGACGGTGGCGCCGGAGTCGCGGCCGAAGCGCGCCAGCCGCTCGGCGGTCTCCGGCGCGAAGGTGAAGCCGAAGCTGCCGCCGGCCCAGGTGCGCGCCGCGGTGCGCGGGCGGTCCACCGCCAGCTCGGCCGGCGGCGGGTCCTCGCCGAGGGTCTCGCGCCACCAGGCCACCTTGCGCTCCAGCACCTCGCCGGCGAGCCAGCGGCGCTGCCAGGCGGCGTAGTCGGCGTACTGCACCGGCAGCGCCGGCAGCACCGCGTCGCGGCCGGTGACGAAGGCGGTGTAGAGCTCGCCGATCTCGCGCACCAGGAGCCCCATCGACCAGCCGTCGGTGACGATGTGGTGCATCACCACCAGGGCGACGTGCTCGTGGGGGGCCTCGGCGAGGAGCGTCACCCGCAGCAGCGGCCCGGCGGCGAGGTCGAAGGGACGGTGGGCCTCGGCCCGGGCGTGGCGCTCCACCGCCGCGCGGCGCGCGTCCTCCGGCAGGGCGGTGAGGTCCACCCGGGGCAGCGCCGCCGGACCGGCCGGCGGCGGCGAGACCACCTGCACCGGCTCGCCGTCGCGCTCGGCGAAGGTGGTGCGCAGCACCTCGTGGCGCGCCACGATGGCGGCGAAGGTGCGCTCCAGGGCGAGGACGTCGAGGTCCCCCGACAGGCGCACGGCGACCGGCACGTTGTAGGCGTCGCCGCCGGGGTCGAGGCGGCTCAAGAACCACAGCCGCTGCTGGGCGAAGGACAGCGGCAGGTCGCCGCTCCGCTCCACCGGCACCAGGGGCGGCGGGACGTCGATGGACCCGGCGGCGCCGGCCGCGGCGCGGGCGGCGTCGACGGCGGCGGCGAGGCCCGCCACCGTGGGTGCGTCGAACAGCGCCTTGAGCGGCAGCTCCACCTGGAAGGCGTCGCGCACCCGGGAGAGCACCTGGGTGGCGAGGAGGGAGTGGCCGCCGAGCTCGAAGAAGTCGTCGAAGGCGCCGACGCCGCCGATGCCGAGCAGGCGCTCCCAGACGCCGGCGACGGCGCGCTCGACCTCGCTGCGCGGCTCGGCGTACACGGTGGAGAGATCCGGCCGCTCGTGGAGCGACATCGCCGCCGGCCGGGTCGGCGTGCCGCCCCCGCCCGGCGCCTGCTCGCCGAGGTCGGACGCCGCCGCGGCGCCGGCGGCGGCGCGGCCCGGCGCCTCCACCCAGTAGCGCCGGCGCTCGAAGGGGTAGGTCGGCAGACCCACCCGGCGCCGGGTCTCGCCGGCGAAGTAGCCGTCCCAGTCGACCGCCACGCCGGCGCACCACAGGCGGCCAAGGGCGCCGAGCAGCACCTCCTGGTCGTCGCCGTCCTCCGTCGGGTGGCGCATCGAGACCACCACCCGCGCGCCGCCCCCCCCCCCCCCCCGC
>DATABP010000573.1:0-4135 GCA_036259515.1 Thermoanaerobaculia bacterium
GTCGCCGGCCAGGGCGTTGGGATCGCGGAGGAAGACGGGGTTGCCCTGGGTGGCCGTGGCCTTTACATAGACGTGGCGGCCGAGGTTGAGGCCCAGCTCGGCGCCGGTGTCCTCGAAGCGGTTGAAGGCGGTGGAGACCAGGCCGTAGCTCTCGAGGTGCCGGTCGTCCTGCCGCTCGAGCTTCGGCATCTTGCCGAGCTTGACGTAGAGGCCCGGCCGCTCCGGCAGGAGCGCCGGCTCCGTCTCCCGCCCGAACCGCACCCACGCCTCGTCGAGGTCGACCTCGCGGTCGGTCGAGGTCGGGTTGCGGTCGTAGAGGTCGACGACGTCCACCTTGAGCCGCGCGGCGAGCGCCGGCCCCCACACCGCGTCGAGGAACAGCGTGGCGGCCGAGATCTCGACGTGCGACCCGGGGTCGACCGTCGACATGAACCCCTGCGCGGCACCGGGCGGCAGCATCTCCGGGGTGAACGGGAACGGTACCGGGAAGCGGTTCTCGTCGCTCTCCCGGAAGTGGCTCCTGACCTCGAACCCCCAGTCGAGCCGCGGCCGCGCCGGGTCGCCGCCCGCCGCCTCGCCCTCCGCGCGCTCCACCGGCACCGCCTCGACCGGCTCGTCGGCGACCTGCGCGGCGGCGGGCAGAGCGGCCGCCAGCAGCGCGAGCGCCGCGCACACACCGCCCGACCGCCACGACGAAGCCATCGCGATCCCCCGGAAGAACGCCGGGGAGTCTACATGAGGGGTCGGCTCACGAGGCGCGGGCGAGGGCCGCGGCGGCCTCCTCGGGAACCTCGATCACCAGGAACATGCTGGCCGGGTAGAGGTAGTCCTCGTCGGACTCGTCGATCACCCGCACCAGCCCGCGCTCGGCGGCCCTCTCGTCCGGCAGGTTGCGGTAAACCTTCCGCCGGACGAGGGACGCCTCGTACCCGGAGTTGTCGAGACAGATCAGGTAGCGGGTGGGCGCGGCGACGGTCATCGCGATTCGACGAGGCGCTTGATCTTCAGCTCGCGGCGGCCCCGGCCGTGAGCCTCGTACCAGTGTACTTCAGCCCAAGCCACCTCGCCGTCCGGCAGCTCGACCATCGCGACGCCCTTGAGCTTGCGCCAGCGCCCGGCGCCGTGCACCTTCTCCAGGCGCCGAACCTCGCGAATCGCGTCGCCGACGGCGATCACCTCGACCTCGAAGATCTCGCCGCGCAGCTGGACCACGGCGCCGCCCCCCTACAACTGCTCGTGGATCAGGAACAGCACCGCGTCCAGCCCCTGGTGGAGCGGCGACCGGCGGCGCCAGCGGGAGAGCTCGACGCGGCGGCAGTGGGCGAGATCCGCCTCGAAGGCGTCGGCGAGCTCGGCGGCGATGGGCTCGTCGAGGATGCCGAGCGAGACCTCCGAGTTGATGTCGAAGGAGCGCTCGTCGAAGTTGGTCGAGCCGAGGTGGCACCACAGGCGGTCGACCACCAGCACCTTCTGGTGGACCAGGGTGCGCTGGTGCTCCCAGATCTCGATCCCGGCGCGCAACAGCCGGGTGAACTGCCAGTGGCCGGCGTGCTGCACCACCGGGCTGTCGGTGTAGGGGCCGGGCACCATGATCCGCACCCGCACCCCGCGTCCCGCCGCCGCCACCAACATGCGGGTGAGGTCGTTGTCGGGGCAGAAGTAGGGGTTCTGGACGAGGAGCTCGGAGTCGGCCGCGGCGATCATCAGCTTGTGGAGGATCGACACCGAGGAGACGCCGCCCGAGGGCGTCGAGGACACCACCTGGCAGGTGACGTCGCCCACCTCCGGCAGGTCGGGGAAGTAGCGCTCGCCGAACAGCACCTCGGTGGTCTCCTCCATCCAGTTGAGCGAGAAGACCGCCTGCACCCGGCCGACCACCGGCCCCTCGAGGCGCGCCCCGGTGTCGCGCCAGCTCTCCGGGCCGTCGCCGGCTCCCTCCCACTCGGCGGCGAAGCCGTGGCTGAAGACGTAGCCGATCCGCCCGTCGAACACCGCCACCTTGCGGTGGGTGCGCTGGTTGAGCCGCCCCAGCGCGCGCAGCTCGAAGCGGTGGTAGAAGACCAACTTCACTCCGGCGTCCTTCATCGCGGCGAAGAGCGTCGCGTCGCCGGTGGCGGCGCCGACGGCGTCGAGCAGCAGCCGCACCTCGACGCCCTCCTCGGCGCGGGCGGCGAGCGCCTCGGCCATCCGCCGGCAGATGTCGCCCTTCCACCACACGTAGCTCTCGACGTGGATCGACTCCTTCGCCGCCGCCACGTCGGCGAGGAGGCGGGGGAAGAAGCCGTCGCCGTTCTGCAGCACCTCCACCCGGTTGCCGCCGACCAGCCAGCCCTGGGTGAGGCCCGAGATCGA
Source organism: Thermoanaerobaculia bacterium (assembly GCA_036259515.1). Taxonomy (GTDB): domain Bacteria; phylum Acidobacteriota; class Thermoanaerobaculia; order Multivoradales; family JBCCEF01; genus DATABP01. Next base: position 2,353 of record DATABP010000573.1, read on the forward strand.
GGGCAGGAGATCGCGGAAGGCCTCGATCCGCTCCAGGCGCACCCGGCTCGAGCGCTGGGTGCGCGCCGACCACAGGAGCAGCGCGAGCAGCACCACCAGCCCGCAGAGGAAGCCGAGGACCCAGAACGAGACGGTCATCGGCGGCGGGGACCCCGGCCAGCGCTACTCGTCGTCGCCCTCGCCGGGCGCGGGGGCCGGCGCCGGGAAGTCGCCGATCAGCGCCTCGGACGGCGGCCGGCTCGCCAGGCGGGCGGCGGTGGCCTCGGCGCCGCGCAGGGCGCGCAGCACGTTCTCGCCGGCGATCTTCGCCAGGTCGGCCTCGGAGTAGCCGCGGCGGGCCAGCTCGACGAAGAGCGCCGGGTAGGTGGAGACGTCCTCCAGCCCCACCGGCACGGCGCCGATGCCGTCGAAGTCGCTGCCGATCCCGATGTGGTCGATGCCCACGTGCTCGCGCAGGTAGTCGACGTGATCGGCCACGTCGTCGAGGTCGACGGTCGGCGCCGGGTGCGCCTCGCCCCAGGCCGCGAGCTCCGCCCGCACCCGCTCCGGGTCGCCGGGGTGGAGGGTCTCGAGCCGCGCCCGCTCGCCGCTCCGCGCCGCCCAGTACTGGGACGCCGCGGTGGAGACGAAGCCGGGCACGAAGTCGACCATCACCACGCCGCCGTTCTCGGGCAGCCGGGCGAGCACCTCGTCGGGCACGTTGCGCGGGTGCGGCGTCACGCCATGGGCGCCGGAGTGGGAGAAGATCACCGGCGCCTCGGTCACCTCGAGCGCGTCGAGCATCGTCTCCGCCGAGACGTGCGAGAGGTCGACCAGCATCCCCAGCCGGTTCATCTCGCGCACCACCTCGCGGCCGAAGTCGGTCAGCCCGCCGTGGCGCGCCGGCGAGGTGGCGGCGTCGGCCCAGTCGGTCCCCCGCCAGTGGGTGAGCGTCATGTAGCGGGCGCCGAGCGCGTAGAACTGGCGCAGCACGGCGAGCGAGTCGTCGATCGAGTGGCCGCCCTCCATGCCGATCAGCGAGGCGACCTTGCCCTCGCGGTGGATGCGCACCACGTCGTCGGCGGTGAGCGCCAGCTCGAAGGCCTCGGGGTAGCGGGCGATCATCCCGTGGACGATGTCGATCTGCTCCATCGTCGCCTGCACCGCCTCGGCGCCGGGGAGCTCGACCGGCACGTAGACCGACCAGAACTGCCCGCCGACCCCGCCCGCCTCGAGGCGCGCGAGGTCGGTGTGGAGCGCCGGCTCGAGGCCGGAGAGGTCGCTCGCCAGGTCGAGCTGCGAGAGCTTGCGGTCGACCCGCTCGCGGTACTGCCAGGGCAGGTCGTTGTGGCCGTCGATCAGCGGCACCCGGTCGAGCACCCGGTCGACCATCGCGCGCAGCGCCGCGTCGTCGCCGGCGGCGGCGTCCTGCGGCGCCGGGGCGGCCGGCGCGGCGGCGGCGAGGAGCGCCAGCGGGAGGGCGGCCGCGGCGAGGACGGTGCCGGCGCGGAGCGCGGGACGGCGGCGGCGGGGGGCGTGCGGCGGGCGGATGCGCATCGAGGGCCTCCTGACGGTTCGAGAATCGAGCGGCGCCGCCCGGCGGGAGGGGGCGACGAACCGGGGGATTGTAGCCCGCCCGCCCGGAGCCGCGGCCGCGGCGGGCCGTCCGGCGCTCCTCCACCGTTCCCCCGGCACCCCAAATGCTCATATCTCCCCTTGACGCCTCACGATGCTTCGTGAATACTGCAAGCTCATGGACGACCTCGGCGGCTCCACGACCGCCGCCCTCGCCCCGGCCCGGCCG
>DATABP010000574.1:0-4852 GCA_036259515.1 Thermoanaerobaculia bacterium
GACCGCGACGGCGGGCGCCGCGGACGGCGGCGACGCCCCCGCCGTCTACCTGGCGACGGCGACCGCCGACCTCCAGGAGCCGCGCGAGCGCCTGCGCCGCTTCCTGGTCGAGAGCGGCGCCACCGTCCTCCCCGACCGCCACCTGCCGCTCGAGGTCGCCGCCTTCGAGGAGGCGGTGCGCTCCGACCTCGCCCGCTGCCGGGTCTCCATCCACCTGGTCGGCGAGCGCTACGCCTTCGCCCCCGAGGGCTCGCCGCTCTCGAGCGCCGAGCTCCAGCTCCGGCTCGCCGCCGAGGCCGACGGCGGTCTGCGCCGGCTGATCTGGATGCCGCCCGGTCTCGCCAGCGAGGACCCGCGGCAGCGCGAGCTGATCGAGCGCCTGCGCGACGACCCGGACGCCCAGCGCGGCGCCCAGCTCTTCGCCACCCGGCTGGAGGCCCTGGAGGCGGAGATCGAGGAGGCGCTCCGGGCCGAGCCGGAGCCGGCGCCGGCGGCGCCGCCGTCCGCGGACGGCGCGGCGCTCGCCGCCGGACCGCTCCGGCTCTACCTGATCTACGACCCGTGCGACGCCGACGCGGTGCGGTCGCTCGAGGACCTGCTGTGGGACCTCGAGGGGCCGGACGGCGAGAAGCGCTTCGAGCTCTGCACCCGCCTCCTCGAGGGCGACGAGTCGGAGGTGCGGGAGGACCACGAGGACAACCTGCGCCAGTGCGACGTCTTCGTCGTCTACTTCGGCGAGGCCGGGGAGCGGTGGCTGCGCCAGCAGCTCTCGGAGCTGCGCCGGGCGCGCGGCCTGCGCGACGGCCGGCCCGTCCTCGCCCAGGCGGTGTACGTGGCGCCGCCGGTGTCGCCGGCCAAGAGCCGCTTCCGGTCGAACGAGGCGGTGGTGATCGCGGGCGCGGAGGCGCCGAGCGGCGAGACCTTGGGCGAGCTCCTCTCCGTCCTCGACTCCCGCCGCTAGACCGCGCGATGCCGACCGCCCTCGCCGTCTCGCGCAACCCGTTCCCCGGCCTGCGGCCGTTCGACCGCGCCGAGAACGACCGCTTCTTCGGCCGCGAGGAGCACGTCGACGAGCTCTTGCGCCGCCTCCGCGGCCACCGCTTCGTGGCGGTGATCGGCGCCTCGGGCAGCGGCAAGTCGTCGCTCGTCCGCGCCGGGCTCCTGCCGGCGCTCGAGGGCGGCTTCATGGTGCGCGCCGGCTCGCGCTGGCGGATCGCCATCGCCCGGCCGGGGGTCGATCCCGTCGGCCAGCTCGCCCGCGCCCTCACGGCGCCGGAGATCTTCGGCAGCGGCGGAGAGGGGCCGGCCGCCGAGCTCGACCGCGAGCTCGAGCGCGACATGGCCGCCGCGACGCTGCGCCGGAGCCGCCACGGGCTGGTCCAGCTCGTCCGCGAGGCGCGCATGCCGCCGGGCGAGAGCCTGCTGGTGGTGATCGACCAGTTCGAGGAGCTGTTCCGCTACCGCGACCGGCTCCAGGACCGGCTCAGCGACGAGGCGGCCGCCTTCGTGCGCCTGCTCCTCTCCGCCTGCGAGGACCCCGACGTGCCGGCCTACGTGGTCCTCACCATGCGCTCCGACTTCCTGGGCGACTGCGCGCAGTTCCCCGGGCTGCCGGAGGCGATCAACGAGAGCCAGTACCTGGTGCCGCGGCTCAGCCGGCGCCAGATCGAGCGCGCCATCCGCGGCCCGGTGGGGGTCGGCGGCGCCACCCTCTCGGGGCCGCTCCTCCAACGGCTCCTGAACGACGTCAGCGACGACCCGGACCAGCTTCCGATCCTCCAGCACGCGCTGATGCGGACGTTCGACCGCTGGCTCGCCGCGGGGAACCGCCCCGGCGCCGCGGACGAGCCGATCGGCCTCGAGCACTACCGGGCGATCGGCGGCATGGAGGAGGCGCTGTCGCGGCACGCCGACGAGGCGTACGCCGGGCTCGCCGTCCGCCTCCGCCCGGTCGCCGCGTCGGTGTTCAAGAGCCTGACCGAGCTGGGGACCGACGGCCGCGGGGTGCGCCGGCCGACCTCGCTCGCCCATCTGGCGGCGATCGCCGGCGCCTCCCAGGACGACGTCCGGGCGGTGGTCGACGCCTTCCGCGCCGCCGGGCGGACCTTCCTCACCCCGTGGCCCGAGGAGCAGCCGGAGCTCGCGCCGGAGCAGGTGATCGACATCTCCCACGAGAGCCTGATGCGGGTGTGGCGGCGGCTGGTCGGCTGGGTCGAGCAGGAGGCCGAGGCGGCGCGCTTCTACCGGCGGCTGACCGAGACGGCGAAGCTCTACCCGCACGAGGCCGGCCTGTGGCGCAACCCGGAGCTCGAGATCGCCGCCCGCTGGCGCGCCGACAACCGCCCCACCGCCGCCTGGGCCGAGCGCTACGGCGGCGGCTTCGACGAGGCGATGCGCTTCCTCGAGGCGAGTGAGGCGGCGTGGGCCGCGGAGCGCCGCGCCGAGGAGGAGCGCAACCGCGCCGAGTCGTCGAAGCGCCTCGCCTTCCAGTCCGAGCGCCTGCTCGACGGCGACCACGAGCTGGCGCTGCTGCTGGCGGTCGCCGCCGGCCGCGCCAGCCCGACCGACGAGGCGGAGCGCGCCCTGCGCCGCGCGCTCGACCACCGCGGCCGCTCGTTCGCCCTCCTCGCGGCGCACCGCGACCGGGTGGTCGACGTGGCCTGCGCCACCACCCCCGGCGGCCCGCGGCTGGCGAGCGCCAGCCTCGACGGCGAGGTCGTGGTGTGGGACGCGGAGAGCTTCCAGCCGCTCCACCGGCTCTCCGGCCATCGCACCGCCGTGCGGCTCGCCTGGAGCGGCGACGGCCGCCGCCTGGCGACCGCCGGGATCGACGGCACGGCGGGCGTCTGGGACCCGGCGACCGGCGAGCTCCTCCACCGGCTGACCGGTCACCGGGCGGGGATCGCCGACGCCGCCTGGCACGCCGACGGCCGCCGTCTCGCCACCGCCGCCTTCGACCGCACGGCGCGGGTGTGGGACGCCGAGACCGGCGCGGCGCTCGCGGTCCTCGAAGGGCACGGCGACTGGCTGTGGCGGGCGGCGTGGCACGGCGACCTCCTCGCCACCGCCGGCGGCGACGGCACGGTGCGCGTCTTCCGGGTGGGCGCCGACGGCGCCGCCGGCGACGAGGCGCGGGTGCTGACCGGCCACGTCGACAAGGTGCGCGACGTCGCCTGGTCCCCCGGCGGCGAGCGGCTGGCGAGCGTGGGGAGCGACGGCACGGTGCGGGTGTGGGACCCCGCCACGGGAGAGCCGCTCCACCGTTTCGACGGGCACCGGGACTGGGTGGTGGCGGTGGCGTGGTCCGCGGACGGCGAGCGCCTGGCCTCCGCCAGCCGCGACGGCACCGCCCGCGTCTGGAGCGTCGGGGCCGGAGCGGGCCCGATCGCCGTCCTCGCCGGGCACGACGGCGAGGTCTCGTCGGTGGCCTGGAGCGCGCCCGCCGACCCCGGCGACCTCCGTCACGAGCGGGTGCTGACGGCGGGGGTGGACGGCACGGTGCGCGTGTGGACGGTCGGCGAGGCGCGGCCCGCCGCCGTCCTCACCGGCCATCGCGGCCCGGTGCTCGCGGCCCGCTTCACCGGCCGGCGGCGCAACGACCCGGCGGTGGTCTCCGGCGGGTTCGACGGCACGGTGCGCTTCTGGGACCCCGGGCCCGGCTACCAGCGCATCCCGCGGACCGAGCCCGACGTCATGCCGCCGGCGTGGGACGCGCGCTGGAGCCCGGACGGCGAGCGCATCGCGACCGCCCACCAGGACGGCTGCGCGCGGGTGTGGAACGCGCGCACCGGCGAGGAGCTGCGCCGCCTCGCCTTACCGGCGGCGGGCGCGGCGGGCGGCAGGACCGGAGCGGTGGTGGAGCTGGCGTGGAGCCCGGACGGCGCCGACCTCCTGGTGGTCAGCCGCGACCACCGGGCCGCCTGCTGGCAGGTCGACCGCGGCGAGGCGCACGTCTACGACCGCCACCGCACCGGCGTGCAGCGCGGAGCGTACGCGCCCGGCGGCGACCGCGTCGCCACCGGCTCGGTCGACGGCGAGCTCCACCTCTGGCGCCCGCGGTCGCCGGGCGAGAGCGGCCGGGCGGAGCACGGGGGCGGCGTCACCTCGATCGCCTGGCACCGCGACGGCGACCGCCTCGTCACCACGGGCGACGACGGGACGGTGGTGGTCTGGGACACCGCGGGCGATCCGCTGACGCCGCGCCGGCTCCACACCCTGGAGGGGCACCTGTCGGCCGTCGTGCAGGCGCAGTGGAGCCCCGACGGCCGGCGCCTGGCCTCGGTGGGGATGGACCAGACGGTGCGCATCTGGGACGCCGGCGAGGGCCGCCTCGAGCACGTCTTCACCGGCCACCTCGGCTGGACGCTCCAGGTGGCGTGGAGCCCCGACGGGCGCCAGGTGGCGAGCGCCGGCCGCGACGCCGCCATCCGCCTGTGGCGGGTGGACGCCGCGGACGCCGCCGGAGCCCACCGCCCGACCGTCCTCGAAGGCCACCGGGCGGCGATCCGGCAGCTCTCGTTCTCGCCTGCGGGCGACCGGCTGCTCACCGCCTGCCAGGACGGCGGCGTGCGGCTCTGGCACGTCGGCCTCGACGATCCGCACCGCGGGGACGAGGTGGTGAAGCTGGCGAGCCACGACGCCGGCGCCGTCCGCGCCGAGTGGAGCCCGGGGGGCGACCGCATCCTCACCGCCTCGCTCGACGGCACGCTCCGCGTCTACCTCGCCCGCCCGCAGGACCTGGTCGCCGAGGCGGAGCGGCGGGCGGTCCGCGGACCGCGGCCGGACGAGGCGGAGCTGTACGGGCTGGCGCCCGCCGCGACGGCGACCGCGGGCGAGGCGGCGCCGGCCGAGT
>DATABP010000575.1:0-3682 GCA_036259515.1 Thermoanaerobaculia bacterium
CCCACGCCGGCCGCAGCCGGCGCACGGTCGGCCAGCCGAGGGCGACGAGGAGCGCGGCGGCGACGAGCGGCCGGATCATGGCGCCGGCGCCGGCCGGACGTGCCATCGGCCGCGGCGGCGCCAGCGCCGGATCTCCAGGCACTCGCTCCCGGCGGTCCGCGGCTCGCCGGGACGGCGGACCTCGACCACCCGCTGCTCCGGCAGGTGATAGAGCGCCTTCGGCAGCCACCAGCCGGGGTCCTCGCGGCGGGGCACGAGGATCGTCACGCAGGCGCCCGGCGGCAGCTCGTCGGCGAGCTCCGCGAGCCGCGCCTCCGCCTGGGGGTGGCGATCGCTCCACGCCATCCAGGTGCGCTCGCCGTGGGCGTCGAGCGGCGGCGGCGTCCGGGTCAGCCGGACGCCGCGCACGCCGGCGACGGCGGCGAGGAGGAGGAGCACGACGACGGCGCCGCCGCGCCGGAGGGCCCCGGCACGAGCAGGCTCGCCCGCCCTGGCATCCGGCACGGCCGTCCCCCTAGGCCCCGCGCGGCGGGACGGGCGCGCTCACAAGCCACCCAGCGGGATCGCCCCCAGCAGGTACTTGAGGTTCTCGTCCGTCCAGCGGAGGCCGCCGCCGACGAAGAGGGAGTCGAACTCGCTCTCCAGCGGGTCGTCGTAGCCGCCGACGACGTAGAGGTTGTCGTTGAGCATCCAGCGGCCGGAGAGGCGCAGGTGGGGGGCGAGGTCGTCGGGGCGGTCGAAGTCGTAGGCCTCGACGTCGAGCCACAGGCGGCGGTCGAGGAGGGGGTACTCGACGGCGACGCCGAACGACTCCTCGATCAGCCCAGCCCAGAGGCGCGTCTCGTTGTCGAGGCGGAGGCCCAGGAGCGCGGTGAGCACCGCCTCGTCCTCGCGGGTGAAGGTCTCGATCGTCGTCGTCTCCACCGTGCCGTCGGGGTGGGTGACGGTGATCTCCTCGGTCTTGGTGCGGGTGTCGCCGCGCGGCGTCTGGGTGATGCCGACGCGGTAGAGCTTGTCGCTCTCCTCGTCGGGGAGAAGGGTCAACCCCAGGCTGCCGTAGGAGTCCTCGATCGACGGCAGGTAGTAGCCGTGGAGGTCGAGGTCGAGGCGCAGGCGGTTGACCCGCCCGAGGGTGTCCGACAGCTCCGCGACGCCGCTCTGCACCGACTCCATCGTCTCCACCAGCTCCTCGTGCGCCTGGTCGGAGGTGAGGAGCTTGCCGATCGTCCCCTCGCCGCGCTCGAGGCGGCCGGCGATGGTCGAGAGGTCGGCCGCCGCGCCCTTGAGCTCGCGGGTCAGCTCGGCGACGTTCTCCGCCGACTCGCCGAGCTCGTCGCGGTTCTCGGCCACCACCGCGTCGACGGTGGCGAGCAGCGCCTCCATCCGCGCCACCAGCGCCGGCAGCTCGCGGGCGAGGGTGGCGGAGAACTGCTCGAAGTTGCCGATCGTCGCCTCGAGCTGCCCGCGGTTCGCCTCGACGAGGAGGCGGATCTCCGCCGAGGTCGCCTCCAGGTTGGCGATCAACCGGCCGATCGGGGTGTCCGGGTCCGAGCCGGAGAGGCCGCCGGCGAGCGGGTCGGCGACGCCGCGGATCGAGTCGGCGAGCTCGTTGAGCTTGGCCATCGCGTCGTCGAAGCCGGGCGGGGTGACGCCGGGGATCGTCGCCTCCTCGGGGAGCGGCGGCGCCGACGGCGGGCCGGGCACCAGCTCGACGTACTTGTCGCCGAGGAGGCCGAGGTTCGAGATCTGCGCGAAGGTGCCCTCGGTCAGCCCCAGCTCCCCGTCGAGGCGCAGGCGCACGCGGGCGCGGCGGTTGTCCTCGGCGAGGTCGATGCCGTCGACGGTGCCCACCCGCACCCCGGCCACCCGCACCGCCGAGCGGTCGTCGAGGCCGGCCACCGAGTCGAAGACGGCGTAGATCACCCGGCCCTCCGGCGCGAACGGGTTCAGGTCCTCGACCTGGAGGATGAACCAGGCGAGGAGCAGGAGGACGATGGTGGCGAAGATGCCGACCTTGAGCGCCTGGGTCATGGGGGGGACGGGGCTCCTCGCGAGGGGTCTCGGGACGGGGTCGCGGCGGCGGAGGGCGGCGCCGCGGCGCCCGGCTCCTCCGGCGCCGCCAGCGGGCCGATCGACCGCCCCTCGATGAACTGGCGCACCCGCGGATCGGCGGTGCGCCGGATCTCGTCGGGCGGCGCCAGCGCGATGATCCTACCCTCGTAGATCATCCCGATCCGGTCGGCGATGCGGAAGGCGCTGGTCATGTCGTGGGTGATGGTGATCGCGGTCGACGGCAGCCGGCGCAGCATGTCGACGATCACCTCGTCGATCACCGCCGTGGTCACCGGGTCGAGGCCGGTGGTCGGCTCGTCGAAGAGGACGATGTCGGGCTCCATGGCGATCGCGCGCGCGAAGCCGGCGCGCCGCCGCATGCCGCCCGAGAGCTGCGCCGGGAGCTTCTCGGCGGCGCCGGTCAGCCGCACCATCTCCAGGCACTCGTCGACCCGGGCGTCGACCTCGCGGCGCGACAGCTTCGTCTGCCGCACCAGCGGGAAGGCGACGTTCTGGCGCACCGTCATCGAGTCGAAGAGAGCGCCCTCCTGGAAGGCCATCCCGAAGCGGCGGCGGAAGCGGGTGATCTCGCGGTTCGAGAGGCGGTGGATCTCGACGTGGTCGACGTGGACGGTGCCGGCGTCGGGGTGCAGGAGGCCGATCACGTGCTTGAGCAGCACGCTCTTGCCGCTCCCCGAGCCGCCGATGATCACCAGCGACTCGCCCTCGTGGACCTCGAGGTCGAGCCCGTCGAGCACCCGCTTCGGCCCGAACGACTTCTCCACTCCGGCGAGGCGGATCTTGACCCGGTCGGACTCGCGGCCGAACGCCATCAGAAGAGGAGCTTGGTGAGGAAGAAGTCGGTGATCAGGATGGCGATCGAGGCGGCGACCACGGCGCGGGTGGTCGACCGCCCCACCCCCTCGGCGCCGCCGGCGGTGTAGAACCCCTTCTGGCAGCCGATCACCGCGATCAGGAGGCCGAAGACGGCGGCCTTGATCAGCCCCGAGAAGAGGTCGTTCAGGTCCATGAACTGGAAGGTGTTGTCCATGTAGGCGACGGGGTTGGCGCCCATCAGCACCACCGCCACCAGGTAGCCGCCGAAGATCCCGAGGCCGTTGCCGAGCATCACCAGGAGCGGCAGCATCAGCGTCGTCGCCCACACCCGCGGCACCACCAGGTAGTGGATGGGGTCGGTCGCCATCACCTCGAGCGCGTCGATCTGCTCGGTGACCCGCATGGTGCCGAGCTCGGCCCCCATCGCCGAGCCGGCGCGCCCGGCGACCACCAGCCCGCCGAGGACGGCCGAGAGCTCGCGCACCATCGACAGCGCGACCAGCGACCCGACGTAGCTCTCGGCGTGGAAGCGGCGGAGGGTGGTGAAGGTCTGGAGCGCCATCACCGCGCCGGTGAAGAGCGTGGTCAGCACGATCACCGGCACCGACTGCACCCCCACCTTGACCATCTGGCGGGCCAGCTCGCGCCAGTCGTAGGGCGGCCGCGGCGTCCAGGCGAGGGTGCGGCCGAGGACGAGGAAGAAGCGGCCGACCTCGGTGAGCGCGGCCTCGAGCGGGCGCGGCAGCACGAGCGCCCGGCGCCGCCGGGGCCGCGCTCACCGAGGTCGGGGGGG
>DATABP010000576.1:0-4065 GCA_036259515.1 Thermoanaerobaculia bacterium
CCGCCCCCTCGCCGCCCGCGGCCTCGCCGCCGCCGACGTCGACGGCGACGGCGACCTCGACCTCGCGGCGGTCGACTACGTCGAGTGGTCGCCGGAGGTCGACCGGCGGGTGGAGCGCGAGGCGGACGGCGTGGGGCGCACCTACGGGCGGCCGCAGAGCTACGGCGGGGCGCGGCTGTGGCTGTTCCGGAACGACGGCGACGGCCGCTTCGAGGAGGTGGCGGAGCGGAGCGGGCTGGCGGTGTCCGACGCCGCCGGCCGGCCGCTCGGCAAGGGCCTGGCGGTGGTTCCGCTCGACGCCGACGGCGACGGCGCGCTCGACCTCTTCGTCGCCAACGACACGGTGCGCAACTTCCTCTTCCGCGGCGACGGCAGAGGGCGCTTCGTCGAGCGGGGCGAGCTCGCCGGGGTGGCCTACGACGCCGCCGGGCGGGCGACCGGCGCGATGGGCGTCGACCTCGGCTGGCTCGACGGGCGGCCGGCGATCGCGGTCGGCAACTACGCCGCCGAGACCAGCTCGCTCTACGTCGCCGAGGGCGGCGGCCTCTTCTCCGACCAGGCGCTCGCCCGCGGCCTCGCCGCCGCCACCCGCGAGCCGCTGACCTTCGGCCTCCTCCTCGCCGACCTCGACCTCGACGGCCGACTCGACCTGGTGCAGGCGAACGGCCACGTCGAGCCCGACGTCGCGCGTCTCGACCGCGGCGAGTCCTACCGCCAGCCGGCGCAGCTCCTGTGGAACGCCGGCCGCCGCTTCGTCGAGCTGCCGGCCGCCGCCGTCGGCGACCTCGCCCGCCCCCTCGCCGCCCGCGGCCTCGCCGCCGCCGACGTCGACGGCGACGGCGACCTCGACCTCGCGATCACCCAGATCGCCGGCCCCGCCGTCCTCCTCCGCAACGACCAGGCGAGCGGCCACCACTGGCTCCGCGTCACCCTCCGCGGCCCGACCGGCAACCCGGACGCCATCGGCGCCGTGGTCGAGCTGGCCGCCGGCGGCACGGCCCAGCGCCGCTTCGTCTCCCCCACCCGCAGCTACCTCTCCCAGGTCGAGCCGACGGTGACCTTCGGGCTCGGCACGACGACCGAGGTGGACTCCCTGAAGATCGCCTGGCCGGACGGCACGGTGCAGCGGCGCGACGGCGAGGCGATCCGCGTCGACCGCGAGCTGCGGATCGAGCACCGGCCCCGCGATCCGGCGCCGACGCCCTAGTTCACGTCCTCCCCCGCCTCGAGCTGCTGGATCGCGTTCTGGAGCGACGTGCGGTTGACGTCGTCCGGCGCCTGCGGCAGCGCCTTCTTCGCGTGCTCCAGGGCGATCGGGAAGCGCCCCATCGCCGAGTGGCCGCGCATCAGGCCCACGTGGACCGGCCAGGCGTCGCCGTGGCGCTCGGCGTTCTTCTCGAACACGCGCATCGCCGTCTCCGCCTTGCCCTGGGCGATGAGCTGGCGGCCGAGCTGGTGGATCATGAAGACGTTCGCCGTCGGGTGGTCGACGGCGCGGAGCAGCGTCGCCTCGGCGTCGGCGGCCTGGCCGGCGAGGGCCTGCGCCTGGGCCAGCGTCGAGAGCGTCGTGAAGTTCTCCACGCCGACGAACGGCGCCGACACCGCCGCCTGCGCCCACTCCATCGCCTCCGCCGGCCGGTCGGCGGCGATCGCGTACTGCGCGGCGGCGCTCCAACTGGTCCACGAGAAGCCGGCCGAGCTGCGGAGGTCCTCGCGCAGCGCCGCCACGTAGAGCGCCGCCGGATCGGGGACGGCGATCGTCCACGGCACCTCGAGCTCCTCCCACTGGAGCGCCACGGTGGCGCGGTCCGGCCGGCGGTCGACGAACTCGTAGTCCAGCCAGTGCGAGTAGGCGGTCGGCCGCGGCGTCACCTCGACGCGCAGCGCGTCCTCCGCCGGGTCGTAGAAGAAGCTCCCCCACGAGCTGGTGTTCTTCGACAGGATCAGCGTCCACTTCTCGGCGCCGGGGACCATGTGGAGCCCGTACGACCCGGCGGCGAGCGGCCGGCCCTCGACCAGCACGTCGTGCGACACGGTGAGCACCGTGTTCTCGTTCGCCCCGGCGCGCCACGGGCACTGGTCGCCGCAGCTCCCGAACCCGAGGTTCGCCATCCCGTACGGCACCAGCTCGCCCCAGATCCTGCCCCGCCGGTCCGTCCCGTCCGGCGCCGCCACGTCCGGGCTGCTGTAGGCGATCGACACCTCGACCGGCCCGATCCACTGCGTGACCACGGACCTCTGGTTGTCGCCCGACGGCGGCAGGGTGAGCCCCGGCGCCTGTGCGGCGGCGGCCGGAGCGAGGGCGACGGCGAGGACGAGAACGACGGCGGCGGCCAACGGGCACGGCAGCGCGGACACGACGGAGCGGTGGCGCATCGGATCCCTCCCCGGGAAGTGGTTTCTCCCGTGGTACGGAGAGGGAGGGCGGGGGTTGCGGGGAGAACGCCGAGGAGGAGGCCGGGGTTAGACCTTGCGCACCGGGCCGCGGTAGAGCGCGAGCTTCGCGTCGGCGGTGAGCAGCACCACCCCCTCGACGAGCGCCTGCGCCACCAGCAGGCGATCGAAGGGATCTCTGTGATGCGGCGGCAGCGTGTCGATCCCGACCGCGTGCTCGCTCGTCACCGGCAGCTCGACGTACCCGTTGTCGAGCAAACCCCGCCGCAGCAGCCGCGGCTCGACCTGGAAGTCCTCCCGCCCCAAAGTGCTCTTGATGGCGATCTCCCACAGGCTGGCCGCGCTGAACAAGAGCTCGTTCTGCGGATCGTCCAACAGCTTCCGCGCCCGCGCCGACAGCCGCTCCGGCTGCCCGGCAGCCCACAGGAGGAGCTGCGTGTCGAGCAGGAGCTTCACGAGCCGTGGCCGCCGAACAGGACCTCGATCTCCTCCTCGCCCATGCGGTCGAAGTCGTCGGGCACCGCGATCTCTCCGGCGAGGAAGCCCAGGCGTCGCGGCTCGGCGGGGGCGCCGAGCGCCGTGACCTTGACCAACGGCCGCCCCGCCTTGGCGATGACGAAGGTCTCACCCCGCACGGCGCGGTCGATCAGCTTCGAGAGGTGCGTCTTGGCTTCGTGGATGTTGACGGTGGTCATGGGTTCGGGCGCTCAGGCTCCGCCTTGGCGGACTAGATCGAGCGGACTAAGTCTATCAACTTTCCGGCGGCGCGCCAGAACTACACAAGTCGCGGGTCAGCTCGCTCGGATGACAGTCATGGGTCGGCGGACGCTCTCCCAGGGAGGGTGAGTGGCGCCGCATCGTGTCGGACGACGACCGGCGCAGGACGGCGGCGGCGGACTCTCCACAGCCAATAGAACATCGCGCCGAACAGCAACAAGATCGGCAGTGCGCGCATCGGCCCCGTCGTGAAGGGCTCCGGAAGGATCATGGCCACGCGCTCACGGATCGAAAAGAACGATCCGGCCGCGATGAACAGTGCGAAGCACATCCGCCACAGATGGCGCGCCAGGCGCCGGCCGCCGCGCGGTACGCCGAACCGTAGGACGCGCAGATCGCCGGCCGCCGCCAGGGTGAAGATGGCGGCGAAGAGGAAGAGCATCACGGCGGGGACGCCGTCGCGGACGTGGCCAGGACTGTTCCAGGCATCGACGCCGCTCGTCACTTGGGCGAGTGCGAGCCCGACGGCGGCGACCAGCGCGACGGCATGGCTCCGACGGGTCCACGGCGACACGGGGCGGACGGTCACGAGAGCGGTGCCGACGAAGTAGGCGACCACGAAGCCGGCGAACACGTTGCCGTCGGTGGGACCGCCCTTCGAGAACCCCAGGATCGCGCCGGTCGTGCCCATGACGAGCATGGCGCCGACGAACAATAGCCCGCTGCGGCGGTGGAGGGTCCCGCCCTTTCTGACCAGCAGGGCCACCGCGCCGAGAACGATCGCGAGCCCTCCTGCGGCGATGTGGATCGGCAACAGCGTGGGCATGGCGAGACCTCCGGGTGCTTCGCGAGGAAGCTTCGTTTGGACCCCATGGTGCCGGACCCTCGCTGAACGGCTCCTGAACGAGCTGTTCAGCGGCCGTTCAGCGGGCACGCCGCAGGCTGGCCGGCGAC